>NZ_SGXU01000002.1:0-48516 GCF_005435015.1 Halorubrum sp. SP9 | reverse complement strand
CCAAAGCCCCAGTCCCTCGTTTATAAATAGTTGATCGCGGTTCGGCGGCGAACACTTCCAAAGCCCCAGTCCCTCGTTTATAAATAGTTGATCGCGGTTCGGCGGCGAACACTTCCAAAGCCCCAGCCGCGAGGCGGGCGCACGCTCGCTGCGGTCCTCAGTCGCTCGTTTCACTCGCTCCTTGCGGTCCTTGCGTCGCCTGCGCCCGCCTCGCGGCTGCCCCTTTGAGTCCCACCCCGCACAGCACCGCAACCGCACCTCACACCTCCCCAGCCTCGTCGGCCTCCCTCCGGTCGGCCGACTCCCTCGCGCGTGCTGCTCGCGGCCAAGGGCCGCTCGCAGGCACGCGCCACCGCCTCGTTTATCTATAAATCGTGTCCACGCAGGGTCAAGGACGCATCCGGCTACGAATCGACCACGCTCGACGGATCGCTCGCACCCGCCTCGTCCGCGACGCGCCCGGGGAGGAACGAGCCGGTCTCCCGGCGGACGCCGAGGAGGAGGACGCAGCCGGCGAGCAGCGGGAGGACGGCGCAGGCGGCGTAGATGGGCGTGAACCCGACCGCCTCGATCAGCGGGAGCGACACCATGGGGCCGAGGCCGCCGCCCACGTCGCCGAGGACGTTGTTCGTCCCCGAGGCGCGCCCCATCCGCTCGTCGGGGGTCAGGTCCGCGAGCAGGGCCATCATCGGGCCGCTCGTCCCGCCCTGCCCGGCGCCGATGAAGACGCAGGCGAGGCCTAAGGAGACGACCGACCCGGCCCGCGCGAGCAGCAGGAACCCGACGAACGAGACGGCGAGGAACGTCAGCAGGATCGGCGTCCGGGAGTCGCGGGTGTCGGAGATCCGGCCGCCGGCGAGCATGAAGACCGCGGCCGAGACGACCGTGCCCGCCATGAACAGCCCGGAGGTCCCCTGCGGGGCGAGCCCGAACAGCGAGATGTCGTTCGCGCCGAGGAACAGGACGAGCGTCGAGAACAGCGCGCCGATGTACGCGAACATCAGCCCGAAGTTGACCAGCCCGACGGTCACGGCGGGCACGGCGGTGTCGACCTCCCACGGCTTGATCGAGTCCCCGGAGCGGTCGCTCGTGACGTGCGTCTCCGGGACGTAGCGGTGGGCGACGACGCTGGCGGTGAGCGCGAACGCGGCCGCGACGACGAACGCCGCGACGTTGCCCGCGATCGCGGAGACGATCCCACCGAGCACGAGGCCGGCCGGGAACCCCATCGTGATCCCGCCGCGGACGATCCCCATGTTCGTCCCCCGCGAGCCGCCGTCAGAGAGGTCGGCGGCGATGGTGTACGCGGTCGCGAACACCGCGGCGGAGCCGAGCCCCCACAGGATCCGTGCGATCAGGAACCAGGTTTCCGGCGCGACGGCCGCCGCCAGCGGAGCGAACCACTCCTCGGCGCCGACGGTCACCGGGCCCGCCGCGAGCGTCGGTAGCGAGGCCGCGAGGGGACGGAGCGACTCCGCGGGCGGCATCACGAGCGCGACGACGTAACCGAGCGTGGCGACCCCCTCGACGAACAGCCCGACCACGAACGGCTTGCGCGTCCCGTATCGGTCGACGAGGGCGCCGGCGGGCGCGTTCGCGACGAGCCGGACCCACCGGTTCGCGGAGAGGATCACGCCGACCATAAACGCCGAGATACCGAGGACCGCACCGAGGTTCGGCAGGATCGGAAAGACGACGCCGCCGCCGAAGCCGACGAAGAACGTGCTCGCGATCACCGCGAGCAGCACCGGCGGCGGCCGCTCGAACCCGAAGCGGGTCATTCCGTGTCTCCCGCGGCGCCGTCGCTCTCCGACCCGTCCCGGTCCCGCCGTATGGATTCGATCCCGGCGTCGAGCGGCGGCAGCTCGACGCCATCGACGAGCAGCGGCCCCACGGTCCGCCGGAGCGCCGCCTCGGCGACCTGGCGGGTGTAGCCGTCGGCCTCGTCGCCGCGTTCGGCGCCCGCGAGGGTGATCTGTCGGGTCCGCGCGCCGTCGAGAGTCGCCACGAGCAGCGCCGCCGTCTCCTCGACGTCGACGTCGCGGAAGACGCCGGTCTCGATGCCGTCCGCCAGGATGTCGGCGACGGTCCCGCGGAGCAGCCGGTCGCTACGCGCCAACTGCTCGCGGATCCGTTCGTTGAACGGCCCCTGCGTGCGCAGTTCCAACAGCGCGATGTGGAACGCCTCGCGGTCGGCCTCGTCGGGGGCGAAGACGAACCACCCGACGAACTGGACCAGTCGGTCGACGGGCGGGTCGTCGGCGCGGGCCGCGATCCGGTCCTCGGAGTCGGAGATGACGTACTCCAAGAAGGCGACGAGCAGGTCCTCTTTCGTGTCGTAGTGGTAGTGAAGCAGCGACTTGCTCTTCGAACACTCGTCGGCGATGTCCTGCATCGTCAGGTCGGCGTAGCCGTGAGCGCGGAGGGCGCTGTACACTCCGTCCATGATCTCCTCCGCCGCGCTCGGCGCGTCGCTCATTGACTGACTAGTCAGTCAACGATCGGTAAATCCCTATCGGTCGGAGCCGTTCCACCGGACCCGCTCGCCGCTGCCGCGGCCCCGCCGCTCGGCGGCCGAACGCGCTCCGGCGCGGCCGCTCCGGGAACGGGTACAGTCGAAAAGCCGATTCGCCTCGGTGTCGTCGCCGACTTACAGACGGGTGAGGTTCGTGGCGCGCGGACCCTTGTCCGCTTCCTCGATGTCGAACTCGACTTCCTGACCCTCCTCCAGGTCCGGACCGCCGACGTCCTCCATGTGGAAGAACACGTCCTCGTCCGCGTCGTCAGTCGAAATGAAACCGTAGCCGCCCGTGTCGTTGAAGAAGTCAACTTCGCCTTTCGCCATTGCGACCGTAGAAGCGGGAGTGGGACATATAAGGCTTCCGCGACGGGCCGCGGCGTGGAACGGTGCGGTCCGACGGCGGGACGACGCCCGCGGGCGGAGTCGCGACACCTCCCGCGATCCGGCGTCGAGACGCCTTTCCGGCCCGACGGAGCGCTCCCCGGATTTCCGAGACGCGGGAGCGAGCGCCGCCGTGTTAGTAACTACTATACGACCCCGGTTCAGAACCGTTAGTATGAGTCAGTCGTACAATCGAGGCCTCATCGAGGACTTCGGCCGTTGGCGGGAGTTCGAGGCGGGGATGTGGGCGTGGATATTCCACAAGTTCACGGGATGGGTGCTCATCGGGTACCTGTTCACGCACATCGCCGTGTTGAGTACGGGGATTCCGGCCGCCGGTGCGAGCGAAGCGGCGATCGCCGCGGGGAACGACGTGTACACCCAGACCATCGTCTCGCTGGAGGGGCTGCTGCTGGTTCGCATCCTAGAGGTCGGCCTGCTTGCCGTCGCCGTCTTCCACATGCTCAACGGGACCCGACTACTGCTCGTCGACCTCGGTATCGGGCTGGACGCACAGGACAAGAGCTTCTACGCGTCGCTAATCTTAACCGGAGCGATCACCGTCGCGTCCGTGCCGACGTTCATCGCGGGGGCGTTCTGAGATGGCCGAGCGCTACTCCTCGTTCCAGTCGGGCGGTCGGATGTGGCTGCTCCAGCGGGTCACGGCGGTCTTCCTCTTAGTCGTGTTGGCGTTCCACTTCTTCCTGCTTCACTTCGTCCACCACGCCGACGAGGTGTCCTTCCTCGCCAGCTCCGCCCGGATGGAGCAGCTGAGCTACTACTCGCTGATGATCCTCTTCCTCGTGACCGCGACGTTCCACGGGGTCAACGGCGTCTACAACGCCTTGGTGAACCAGGGGCTCACCGGCACGAAACGCACCGTGATCAAGTGGACGCTCGTCGCCGCGAGCGTCGTGTTGATCGCGCAGGGAATCCGCACCGCGAACGCGTGGGCGGGAATCGGACTCTACTGACCCGACAATGAGCACGCAAATTCCGAAGCAGACCGAGGAATCGAGCGAGACCGACGCCGAGACGGAGCCGGCCTCGAAGGGCGACGAGCGCCGCGCCGAGAAGCGGCGCCGCGCGGCCGAGCGCCGCGAGCAGCGGCAGGCGGAGGAGGCCGAGAAGGCGGCCGCCGACGAGAGCACGGTGGAGCTGAAGGTGTTCCGCTACGACCCGCAGGTCGAGGGGAAACAGGAGCCGCGGTTCGACACGTTCCACGTCCCGTTCACGAAGGGGATGACCGTCCTCGACGCGCTGATGTACGCGCGCGACACGTACGACTCTTCGCTCACGTTCCGGCACTCCTGCCGGCAGGCGGTGTGCGGGTCCGACGCGATGTTCGTCAACGGCGGCCAGAAGCTGGCGTGTAAGACCCAGATCTCGGACCTCGAAGAGCCGGTCCGCGTCGAACCCCTCCCGCACGCCGAGGTGACGAAGGACCTCGTCGTCGACATGGAGCACTTCTACGACCAGATGGAGGCCGTCGAGCCGTACTTCCAGACGAACGAGTACCCGGACGGCGAGCTCGAAGAGCAGCGTCAGGACCGGGAGAACCGCGAGAAGATCAAGATGTCCACGCGCTGTATCTGGTGTGGCGCGTGTATGTCCTCGTGTAACATCGCCGCGGGCGACAACGAGTACCTCGGGCCGGCCGCGATCAATAAGGCGTACCGGTTCGCGATGGACGAGCGGGAAGGCGAGGATATCAAACAGAAGCGCTTGGAGATCATCGAGCAGGAACACGGGGTCTGGCGGTGTCAGACCCAGTTCTCTTGTACGGAAGTGTGCCCGAAGGACATTCCTCTCACCGACCACATCCAGGAGCTGAAACGCGAGGCGGTCAAGAACAACCTGAAGTTCTGGTGAATCGAATCTAAAACGACTCCCGGTGATCCCGACAGACAGTATCAAGGGACTCCGGAACCTACGAAATTACATCCCAACAATGTACGAACACGACGTCGTCGTCGTCGGAGCCGGCGGGGCGGGACTCCGGGCGGCGATCGCGGCACAGGAAGCGGGCGCGGACGTGGCGATGGTGTCGAAGCTCCATCCCGTCCGGTCGCACACGGGCGCGGCAGAGGGCGGCATCAACGCGGCGCTGCGCGACGCCGACTCCTGGCAGGACCACGCCTACGACACGATGAAGGGGTCCGACTACCTCGGTGACGCGCCCGCGGTCGAGGCGCTCTGTCAGGAGAGCCCCGAGGAGGTCATCCGCCTCGAACACTGGGGGATGCCGTTCTCCCGCGAGGACGACGGCCGCGTCTCCCAGCGGCCGTTCGGCGGCCTCTCGTTCCCGCGCACGACCTACGCGGGCGCCGAGACCGGCCACCAGATGCTCCACACGATGTACGAGCAGGTGGTCAAACGCGGGATCACGGTGTACGACGAGTGGCACGTGATGGACCTCGCCGTCACCGACGAGGACGACCCCGCGGAGCGGACCTGCCACGGCGTGGTCGGGTACGACATCCAGAGCGGCGAGATCAGCGGCTTCCGCGCGAACGACGGCGTCATCCTCGCCACGGGCGGGATGGGGCAGGTGTTCGACCACACCACCAACGCGGTGGCGAACACCGGCGACGGCGTCGCGATGGCGTACCGCGCCGGCGTCCCGATGGAGGACATGGAGTTCATCCAGTTCCACCCGACGACGCTGCCGTCGACGGGCGTTCTCATCTCCGAGGGCGTCCGCGGCGAGGGGGGTATCCTCTACAACAGCGAGGGCGAGCGGTTCATGTTCGAACACGGGTACGCGAACAACGACGGCGAGCTCGCCTCCCGCGATGTCGTCTCGCGCGCCGAACTGACCGAGGTCAACGAGGGGCGCGGCATCGAAGACGAGTACGTCCACCTCGACATGCGGCATTTAGGCGAGGAGCGCATCCTCGACCGGCTGGAGAACATCCTCCACCTCGCTGAGGACTTCGAGGGCGCCGACGGGCTCACGGAGCCGATGCCGGTCAAACCCGGCCAGCACTACGCGATGGGCGGTATCGAGACGAACGAGTTCGGCGAGACGGTGATCGACGGGCTGTACGCGGCCGGCGAGTGCGCCTGCGCCTCCGTTCACGGGGCGAACCGTCTCGGCGGGAACGCGCTGCCCGAACTCATCGTCTTCGGCAAGCGCGCCGGCCGTCACGCCGCCGGCGAGGAGATGGGCGAGGCCGAGGTCACGACCGGCCGGTCCAGCGACTGGGAGCCGGCCGACTACGAGTTCGGCGTCGAAGTCGGAGACACCGGCGGCTCGGGCACGGCCGCGGCCGACGGCGGCGCGGTGGCGACCGACGCCGAGGGCGTCCTCGGGGCGGCCGTCGACCGCGCGCAGGAGCGCGTCGAGGAGCTGCTCTCCCGGAAGGGACGCAACCACGCGGAGATCCGCTCCGCGGTCCAGGAGACGATGACGGACAACGTCAACGTGTTCCGCGAGGAGGGCCGGCTCGAGGAGACGCTGGCGGACCTCCGCGAGGCCCGCGAGGCGTACGAGGAGGTCGCGGTGTCGGACCCGTCGCGGACGTTCAACACCGACCTCATCCACACCATCGAGACGCGGAACATCCTCGACCTCGCGGAGGCGCTGACGATGGGCGCGCTCGCCCGCGAGGAGTTCCGGGGCGCTCACTGGCGCAAGGAGCATCAGGAGCGCAAGGACGAGAACTGGCTGAAACACACGCTCATCTCGTGGAACGACGGCGAGCCGGAGCTGTGGTACAAGCCGGTCGTCCTCGAGGGCGAGAACAAGACGTACGAGCCGAAGAGTCGCTCGTACTGAGCCGGTCGCCAACGCCGGGCAGCTCGCGACGCGGCGGTCCCGGTGCGGGCCTCGCCGGGCGCCGTCGCGGGCTCCGCCGCGCCTCGCCCGATCGATCCGGATCGTTCACGGTTTGCTATCCGTCGACGATCGAAATCTGGCGTCGATATTCGTCGATTGAGCGTTCGTCGATCGACGTACTCTCCTCGAATATGCCGTTTTCGCCGGAGGCAATCGCTTTTCGAGCCCCTTCTGGAGTTTCGACGAACGTTGAAATGGGGGTTTATTATCGTCGAACTCAACGGATCGGACAAGATGTTAGAAACCGAAACCGCGTCCGCGACGGCCCCGGCGCTCCCCCGGGAGCTCCAGTCGCCCCGCGCAAAGCTCGTGTACCTCTACCTGACCACGAACGGCGACGCCACGGTCTCGGAGATGGGCGAGTCGCTCGGGATGAAGAAGCTCTCCCTGTACAGCATCCTGAAAACCCTCCGCAGCGAGGGGCTCGTCGACTGCGACGGCGACTGTTACGTGCCGAACTGACGCGGCCGCTTTCTCGACGCGGGATCGACGGGGAGACCCGCCTCGCGTCGGAGCGTTTAGGGGCGCGGAACGCTCACACCGACCGTGGACGCGAACCAGACGGAGTTCGAGAACCCGTTCGCGATGGACCCCGACTGCGAGAACTGCGACGAGCTGTGCGGCGCGCGCGAGCGCGTCGTTCACGGCTACGGCGACGTCGGCGCCGAGTTCCTCGTGGTCGGGACGGCGCCGACGGCGGCCGCCGAGCGCAACGGCGTCCCCTTTACCGGCGAGGGGGGCGGCGAGCGCGTCCAGTCGATCTTCGGTGACCTCGGCTTCGTCCGGTCGGAGTCGGACGCCGCGGAGCCGGACGTCCGGAACGTCTTCTTCACGAACCTGACGCGGTGTCGACACCCGGACCGCGACCCGACGGATCGCGAGGTGGATACCTGTGAGCCCTTCCTCAACGCGGAGATCCGGATGATAAACCCGCAGATCATCGTGCCGGTCGGCGAGCGACCCCTCCGCGAGCTGGCCGTCGAGTACACGACGCGCCGGCCGGACTCCTTCGACGTCGACGCCGAACACGCGACGACGGTCCGCGGGCGCGGGTTCGAACTGGTGCCGATGAAGGAGCCGGCGGAGATGAGCGACGCCGAGGCCGACGCCTTCCGCGATCACATGCGCGAGAACGTGTTGAGCCGCGACTACCGGCAGACGAAGGGACGGCAGAGCCGCTGAGCCGGCGGAGCGTCGTTCGCCGCCGCGCGCCGTCGTCGTTCAGTCGTCGAGGTCGACGTCGTCTAAGATTCCCTCGGTCGCCTCCTTGCTGTCGGCGCCGAACGCGCAGTCGACGAGGATGTGCCCGCCGAGCGTCGACGGCGAGATCACCTGATCGGCGCCGGCGCGGCGGAGCTTGTCGACGTTCTCCCGCTGGGTCACCGCCGCGACGATCCGCACGTCCGGGTTGAGCTGACGGGCGGTGAGGATGGCGAGCGCGTCGCGCGCGTCGTCTTCGGTCGCGGCGACGACCGCGCGGGCGCCGTCGAGGTTCACCCGTTCGAGCGGATCGACGTCGCTGGGGTCTGCCGTGAACACCGGGATGTCGCGCTCCGCGAGCCGCCTCGCGGCGGTCTCGTCGGGCGTCACCACCGCGTAGTCGACGCCGTCGCGGGCGGCGAGCTCTTCGAGTATCGGTTCCGTCAGGTCCCCGTAGCCTAAAACGAGGACGTGGTCGTCGAGGAGGTCGATCTGTCTGTCGGTCATTTTTCCGAGCGCCTTGGAGAGCTGCGCCTCGATGGCGGGCGTGAGGAGGACCCCGAGCGCCACCGCGAAGGCGGCGACGTTCATCACGAGCGAGGAGAGCACGAACAGCTGCGCGATGTCGGCGGCGGCGCCGGGTTGGGGGTAGACGTCGCCGTAGCCGACGGTCGAGGCCGTGACGACGGTGAAGTAGAACGCGTCGACGATGGTCTCCACGTTGGTGAACCGGTCGCGTAGCGCGTACGTCCCGACCGTTCCGTACGAGACGGCGGTCACGAGCGCCGCGCCGGCGGCGAGCTGGGTCGGCGACGGCGAGAACTGCCTGTCGAACCGACGACGGTTGTAGACCAGCGCGGGCACCGAGAGGACTGACAGCGCCACGAGCGGGAACGACAGCACCGACGCCTGCATCAGCCCCTGAAGCGCGGTCAGCGGGAGCAGGATCGCCGTGGAGTACCAGCCGACGCGGTAGCCGTTCTTCAGCGCGAAGCCGCTCCCGAGCATCGAAAAGCCCGTGATCGTCCCCGTGAAGCCGACGGTCTGGCGGACGAAGTCGGGGACCAGCGGGGCGAGCGGGCCGGAGACCCCCAGCCCGCCGATCTGGGCGAGCCCGGCGAGGATCGACAGCACCGCGACCGCGAACGTCAGGAGGATCGACGCTCGGACGGTCACCCAGTCCCGGGTCAGCTCCATATCCCCGCGTCGCCGAGACCGGACTTAAGCCCCGCGAGGCGCACGTGGCGGTGAATCGTCGCGTCGTCGGACCCCCGCGCCGACACACGTTTAACCGCGCCGCCGGTTGGGGGGCGTATGTCGCTGCCCGTCGAGATCGTCTTCGGCGTCTACCTCGGCGTCATCACCGGGATCGTTCCCGCGCTGGTGGCCGGAGTCCTCGGGTTCGTGTTCAAGTACGTCACCGACGTGACTATTCCCGGGCTCGGGGTCGTCGTGTTGTCGCTCGCGATCGCCGGCGTCAACGGCGGGCTGCTCGCGCTCAACGACGAGACGATCCGGTCGTCGGAGCGCGCGCCGGCGATCCTCACGGCGATCGTCGTGGTGCTGATGCTCTCGATGTACGCCCACGCGCAGGGGGACCGGCTCGGCGCTACCGTCCCCAAGCGGATCTCGCTCAAACAGCTCCGCGACCGGACGCTCTCGACCGACGTGATCGAGCTCGTCGGGGGCCGCGGGCGGGTCTCCGTCGAGGTGACGGGGGAGGTGAACGACATGGAGGGGTACCCGTCGCTACCGGCCGACACGCGCCGAGCGATCGTCGACGGCGACTGGACGTTCCCGGCCGACCTCCCGCTCGCGGAGCTCGAAGCCCGGCTCGCAGAACGGCTCCGGACCGAACTCGACCTGGCGGACGTGGCGGTCCGGATCGACGAGCAGGCGCGGGCGACCGTCTCCGCCGCGCCGCCGGCCGGAGCGCTCTCGAAACGGGTGCCCGACGGGAAGCGCGCGGTGTCGGTGTCGGCGCTCGTGCCGACCGGTATCGCCCGCGGCGACGTGGTCCGGGTGATCACTCCGGACGCCGACGTCGAGGGGGCGGTCCTCGCCGCGCGATCGAGCGGGAAGCCGGAACCGGGGGCCGCCGCGACGCCGGAACCCGCTCCCACCGCGGGCGACGACCCGGACGCGGACGACGACCTCCGGGCCGACGGCGGCGAGGCCGCCGTCTCCTCCCCGCCGGCCGCGACCGCGCCCACGACGACCGGCGGTGAGGGGCGAGTGACGCTCGCCGTCGACCGCTCGCAGGCGACGGCGCTCCTCGGCGTCGACCGCGGGCGCGTGCTGGTGCTGTCGCGAGGCACTCGCCGCGAGTACGAGCTCACGGCCCTGCTGCGGCGGGCCGGGAAGCGGTTCTGGAAGGTGTCTGTCGTCGACGGCGGGCCGCTCGACGGCCACACCATCGGCGAGGCCGAGGTCCGCGAGGCGTACGACGTGGCCGTCCTCGCGGCCCGTCACGAGTCGTGGACGATCGCGCCGAGCGGATCGCAGTCGCTGTCGGCGGGCGACGCCCTGTTCGTCGTCGGGAGCCGCGACGCCCTCGACCGGTTCACGGAGGCGGCGGCGTGACGCTCGCGCTCGCCGCCGCCGCGGACGCGGTCGTCGCGGGGGTCGACCTCGGCACCGCCGCCTCCCCTCTCGCCGCCTCCCCTCTCGCCGCCTCCCCTCTCGTCGCTTCCCCCCTCGCCGCCTCCCCTCTCGCCGCCTCCCCTCTCGCCGCCTCCCCTCTCGCCGCCGCGGTCGACGTCGGCTTCGCACGCCCTCGACAGGCGGCGGTCACCCTCGTCACGTTCGCGGTCGTCGCCGCTCTCGTCGCGGGGGGCGCGGCGCTGGCCTACCGCTGGTACTTCCGCGCGGAGATACCCGAGGGAGTGACCGGTCTGATCGGCGTCTCCGTCGTCGCGTTGTACCTCAACACGACATCGCTTGGGTCGGTCGCGGTCGGCGACAACCCCGCCCTCCTAGCGCCCGAGAGCGTGTTCTTCAACCTCGTCTCGCTCGGCGTCGCGGCGGTGACGGCCCCCGTCGGCCGGTACGCGGGCGACCGGCTCGCGGTCGACGTGTTCGCGCTCTCCGGGGCCAAGCAGCTCGAAGGGGAGCTGAGCGGCATCGTGCGCGCGGTGGGGCGGTTCACGGCGGTGACGCTCCCGCCGGCGGACGACATCGCCGACATGGACACGTACGACCCGGTTTCCCCGGAAAAGAAGGCGGAAATCGCCGAGACGACCCTGCTCTTCCCGCGAAAGCTGTCGGCGGCGGAACTCCGCGAGCGGCTCGTCGCCCGGCTCAAAGCCGAGTACGGCGTCGGCTACGTCGACGTCGACCTCGACGCGGACGGGTCGGTCGAGTACTTCGCGGTCGGCTCTCGCGCCGCCGGGCTCGGTCCGACGCTCGCGCCGGGTTCGGCGGCGGTCGCGGTGGCGGCCGACCCCCCGAACAACGCCACCGCCGGCGACACGGTCCAGCTGTGGCGCGACGGTCCGGAGCCGAAGCGCGTCGCGACGGGCGAACTGCGGGGGGTCGCCGGCGACGCCGTCACCGTCGCGCTCGACGAGTCGGACGCCGAACCGCTGACGGACGAGGGCGACTACCGGCTCGTGACGCTGCCCGCGGAGCCGCGGGCGGACCGGGAGTTCGCCTCGCTGCTGCGGAACGCGGACGAGACGATGGCCTCCGTCACCGTCGGGGCGGGGAGCGACCTCGACGGCAGCACCGTCGGCGAGGTCGGGGCCGTCGTCGCCGCGGTCCGTCCGGCCGACGAGTCGGTCAGACCGATCCCGCCGCGCGCCTACGCCTTCCGCGCCGGCGACCTCGTGTACCTTGTCGGCCGCCCGGACGCGATCCGTCGGTTCGAGACGGCCGCAACGGCGACCGCCGGGAGTACCGGGACCGAGGGCGCGGACCCGGCGACCTCCGCGGACGGACCCGTCGGGGACTCCCGCGACGCCGACGTCGCCGCCGACTCCGACGGGACGCAACGCTCTTGAGTCGCCCGCGCGGGGATCCGCGTATGGAGTGGAAGCTGTTCGCCGACCTCGCGGAGATCGCGGGCGACCGCGCGGTGACGGTCGACGCGGAGCCGGGCGACACGGTCGGCGACGCGCTCGACGCGCTGCTGGACGCGCACCCCGACCTCCGGGACCGCGTTATCGAGGACGAGACGGTCGCCGACCACATCAACGTCCTCCGGAACGGGCGCAGCGTCCGCCACGACGAGGGGTTCGACGCGACGCTCGAAGCGGGCGACGAACTGGCGCTGTTCCCGCCCGTGAGCGGCGGGACCGTCGGGCGGTAGACCGGTCGTTTCAAACGCACGCCGCCCCCATCGGGAGCCATGACCGACAGCGACGAGGGGACGCGAGGCGAGACCGGGGACGCGGGCGACGACCACGCCGCGGACGCCCACGGCGACCACGGCCCGCACCGCGAGGAGTTCCACGAGGACCCGATGGGTCACACCCGCGCGACCGCCGGGATGACGGTGAGCGAACTCGTCGACGGCTACGGCGACGCGGGGATCGGCGCCGCCGCGGTCAACGAGGCGGGAGACGTGCTCGCGGAGATGTTCGCGAACGAGGACTGTACCGTGTTCTGCTCGCTCGCTGGCGCGATGGTCCCCGCCGGCATGCGCCGGATCGTCGCCGACCTCATCCGGGACGGCTACGTCGACGCCCTCGTGACCACCGGGGCGAACCTCACCCACGACGCCATCGAGGCCATCGGCGGGAAACACCACCACGGCCGGACCCACGATCCGGAGAAGAGCGCCCGCGAACACGACGAGGGGCTCCGCGACGAGGAGGTCGACCGCATCTACAACGTCTACCTTCCCCAAGAGCACTTCGCCGAATTCGAGGGGCACCTCCGCGAGGAGGTGTTCCCGGCGCTGGAGGCCGACCGCGGCGCCGACGCCGAGGGCGGCGGCGAGAGCGACGGACCGAGGGACGGCGCGGTCTCGATCGCTGACCTCACGCGCGAACTCGGCCGCGCGAACGCCGCGGTCAACGAGCGCGAGGCGATCTCGGAGGGGCCGGGCGTCGCGGCCGCCGCCTACGAGTGCGACGTGCCGATCTACTGCCCCGCGGTTCAAGACTCCGTCCTGGGGCTTCAGGCGTGGATGTACGCCCAGACCGCGGAGTTCACGCTCGACGCGCTCGCGGACATGACCGAACTGACGGACCTCGCGTTCGACGCCGACGACGCCGGCTGTCTGCTCGTCGGCGGCGGCGTCCCGAAGAACTTCACGCTCCAGACGATGCTCGTCACGCCGCGTGCCTACGACTACGCCGTCCAGATCACGATGGACCCGGAGGCGACCGGCGGGCTCTCCGGCGCGAGCCTCGACGAGGCGCGCTCGTGGGGGAAACTGGAGAAGGACGCGCGCAACGCCTCGGTCTACGGCGACGCGACGGTGATGCTCCCGATGCTCGTCGCCGCCGCCCGCGAGCGCGTGGAGTAGGAGCGCGAGCGCAATTCTGACCGCGTCATTGATTATAAATCGATCCGCGGTGGCGCGTGCCGGTGAGCGGCCGACAGGCCGCGAACCGCACGCGCGAGGTCGTCGGGCTTCGCCCGACTGCCAGAGGCGCGTCGCGCCTCGCTGTCGCCGGCGCGACGCGCCGGCTGCCAGCGGGACCTTCGGTCCCTCGCTGGAGTCGGCCGACCGGAGCGAAGCGGAGGGAGGCCGACGAGGCTGGGGAGGCGTGAGGTGCGGTTGCGGTGCTGTGCGGGGCGGGACGCAAAGGGGCAGTCACCGGCGGCAGAGCCGCCGGTTGCCCATGGCGCGTAGCGCCACGCTGTCGCGAGGGCGAAGGCGCGCGACGCAAGGACCGCAGGCGCGAACGGAGTGAGCGCCGAGGACCGCAGCGAGCGCACCGAGCTCTCGCGACTGGGGCTTTGGCGGTGCCCGTCACCGGCGATCGGTTTCCCTATCCAACTAAGCGGTCGAAAACGTCCACCACGTCGGAGCCGAGTTATCCTCGCGTGTCCAGATCCATCGCCTCGGCGAGCAGCGCGTGCGACTCCAGGGCGGCCTCGTGGTCGGGAACCGTGTGCTGGATCATCACCTCGTCGACGCCGACCCGGTCGGCCAGCTGCTCCAACAGCCCCGAAATCGTCTCCGGGCTCCCGGAGATCGACCGCGGCCACTCGTCGTCGTCCAGCGTCGCGGGCGTCGGCTCGGGCGCGCCGCCGAGCTCGTCGACCGCCTCCGCGACGGTCGGCGTCTCGTCGCCCAGTTCCCCCCGTTTCATCCGGCGGAACGTCGCCTCCGCGGGGGCGCGCCGCCGGGCCGCGGCCTCGTCCGTCTCCGCCGCGACCGCGTTGACCGCCACCAGCCCCCGCGGCTCGTCCAGCCCCCCGAGCCCGCCCTCGGGGTCGAACGCCTCGCGGTAGGCCGCGAACGCGCGCTCGGCGAAGCCGGGGCGGATGAAGCCGGCGAAGCAGTAGCGGAGCCCCAGTTCGCCGGCGATCTCCCCGCTCGCCGGGCTCGACCCCAGTACCCACGGGACGGCCGGCCCCGAATCCGAGCCCGGCACCGAGAGGTCGGCGTACGCGTGGTCCTCGGGATAGGCGTCCCGGAGGTGGTTCACCACGGCGGTGATCCGCTCGCGGTGGTCCTCGTTCGGGCTCTCGACGCGCCGGTCGGTGCCGAGCGCGCGGTCCGAGGCGGGCGAGCCGTTCGCTCGGCCCATCCCGAGGTCGACGCGGCCGGGCGCCAGCCCGTCGAGGACGCCGAACGACTCGGCCACGTTGAACGGGCTGTAGTGGTTCAGGAGGACGGCGCCCGAGCCGATCCGGATCGAGTCGGTCGCGCCCGCGAGCCGCCCGAGCAGCACCTCGGGCGTGGTGCCCGCGAGGCGGTCGCCCATTCCGTGGTGTTCGGCGACCCAGAACCGTTCGTAGCCCAGCCGCTCGGCCTGTTTCGCGGCGTCGACCGTGTTCGCGAACGCGTCCGCCGCGGTGCCGCCGCGGGGGACCGGCGAGAGGTCGACGACTGAGAGGTCCATGTCCGCGGTCGGCGACGGTCGCGGGAAACGGTTTGGGTGCCGGCGGCGTCGTGGCGGACCGCAACTGGATCCGGTGCGGTGGCGCGTGCCTGCGAGGCCGCCCCGCGGCCGAGCGGCACGCGCGAGGGACGCGGTGAGCGCTCGAAGAGCGCGAACCGCGAGGCTGGGGAGGCGTGAGGTGCGGTTGCGGTGCTGGCGGGGCGGGAATCAAAGGGGCAGCCGCGAGGGCGAACCACGGCGACGCAAGCACCGCAAGGAGCGAGCAGCGCGAGCGACTGAGGGGCGCAGCGAGCCGCGCGAGTCCTCGCGGCTGGCGCTTTGGAGGCGGCCGCCGCCTCGTCGCCGACTAGTACCCGACTACCAGACGCGCAGCTGCGCGAGTAAAAGCGAGAAGAAACCGGAGAGACCGCGTCGTCAGTTGTCGCCCGTCTTCGACTGCCAGGCGTAGTCGCGCCGGGAGGCGGACTCGCCGAAGCCGCACGAGGAGCAGCGCTCCTTCTTGACGTGGTAGGACTTCTCGCCGCAGCGGCGGCACTTCACGTGGACCGTCTTGTTCTTCTTTCCCTGAGAGGGCGTACCTGCGCCGGTCATGCTTTGATGGTGACGACGTTATCGCCGCGTATAATCGTTGTGTCTTCGATCGCGACCGCGAACTCGCCGTCGAGGTCGTCGTCGACGCGGTCGTCCACGTCGGACTCGGGCTCGATAACGACGTTCATGTGCTGGTCGTAGCCGCCGAGGACGCCGTAGTAGGTCGTGCCGTCCTTCAGGTGTACCGTCACGGGCTCCTCGAGCGACGCTTCGAGCACGTCGAGGGGTCGTCCACTCATTGTCCGTACCGCGGCACCTCGCGGTAATAAAAATACCGGGACGCGGGCCTCGAGGCCCGTCGGTTCGACGCGAGTCGGTCGCCACGCCCCCCGGTCACTCCAGCCGCTCCCGCACGAACTCGGCCGCCGCCGGGACGGCGCTCGCGTACAGGTCGACGTACGCCAGCTCCGCCTGCGTCCGCCGCACCGAGCCATACCCCTGCTCGATCCGGTCGTCGACGTACTCGACCGCCTCCAGCCCGGGCCGGACGAGCCGCGTCGCCAGCGGATCGCTCGTCTCGACCGCTTCGCGCACGGCCGATTTCGCTCGTTCCGCGGCCGATCGCACGGCGGTCTCCGACGGGACCTCGCGGTGCTGTCCGTCGCGGATCTCGTCGACGGCTCCTCGCAGCGCCTCGATCGCGGCCAGCGCGACGCCGGCCTCCACCACGGCGGTGGCGTGGTCGCCGGCGTCGGCCGCCCGCTCGACGTCCTCGACCGCCCGCTCGACGCGTCCGTCGATCGCGGTGTACAGCTCCTGTGCGACCGTCCCGCTCAGGTCCCCGTCGCCGGGCGCCTCCTCGCCCCCGACGCGCTCGCGGACGGTCGCCCGCGTCCGGATCACAGACCCTCTCAGCTCGTCGGCGGCCGCGACCAGCGACGCCCACCGCGGCGACGGCTCGTCGCGCTCGTTCAGGAACGCCTGGCGGAAGGAACCGGCGTCGGTCACGGCCGCTCGCGCGCGCTCGACGCGAGCGACCGCTTCGCCGGCTCGGAACGGCTCCGCGATCGGGTCGGCGGGGTACGTCACGCGAGGTTCGACGTATCTCGCGCACTCCGAGAGCAGCGACTCGACCGGCTCGTACGCCAGCACCGCCTCCGCGGTCGATCCGGCCCGGTACGCCAGGTCGGTCGCGAGCGTCCCGCGGTCGTCCCGGACCGCCCGGCGCCGAGCTGCCAGGGCGGGGGCGTCGTCGCTCCCGGTGGCCGCCCGGTACTCCCCCCGGACGGCCGCAGCGTCCTCTCGCCGCCGTCGCCAGGCTGCGAGGGTATCGACCGGCCAGCCGTCGGGAATTTCGGCGTTCGCGCGCCGGAGCGCGCGTTCGCGGTCGCCGCCGATCGCGGACGCGACCGCGGCGTTGGGGAGGTTCGGTTCGGCCGGGACCTCGGCGAGCATCTCGCGCGTCCGCGTCTCGTGGGTCTCCGCGAGCGATTCCGGGACGGTCACGGGGAACGGCGACGCCGGCCAGTCGACGGATCCGACGACGTCCGACGGAAGCGACGCCGGGACCTCGTCACGCGCTCCGTCGTCGGTGAACGGGAGCCCCGAACACCCGCCGATCGCCGCCGCGCCAGCGGTCGCGACACCGGCGAGGAACCGACGGCGCGAGCTCGACCGTCCCGTCATGCGTCGTCACCGGATTCGGACGCGGTCGACGCGTTGAACACGGTCGGCGGTTCCCCTCGCCGGCAGGACCCCCTCATGCCGCTGCCGCTCCCGGTCGAGCGCTCGGCGGCGACCGGGAGCCGGATCGCGAACCCGACGGTGTGGACCTCGTCGCCCTCGCACTCGACGTCCGCCGGACGGTACGTCTGACAGAAGTTCGCGTGGGGGTGGAGGTCGCCGTCCGCGAGCTCGTCCGGCTCGACGGAGACGGACCGGAACCGGACCTCCCGACAGGCCCGCACCGGCATCGCGAGGAGGTACGCCGACGCCGACTCGAAGTCGGTCGCGGCGAGGAACGACCGGAGCCGCTCGCCCGGGTCCGTCTCGGCGAACGTGAGCTCCGCGAGGTCCTCGTCGGCGACCAACACCCGGCGTGCGCTGCGGCGCTGGAACGCGCGCTCGTCGGCCGAGAGCGACGGGAGTTCGCCGTCCGACGCGACCAGCGCGCGGCCGTCCTCGTCGCGCGCCTTCGCGAGCTCGTAGCCGTCGATCGGTCGGTCGCTTCTGCTCGGATAGCTGTTCGACGCGGAGTCGCTGCCGGCGCAGCCGGCCAGGGCGGCGAGCCCGGACGCGGCCGCGAGGAGGGCGCGGCGGCGGGGAACGTCTGGCATCGTCGACGATCCGACCGAAAGCGTGAAACGCTTTGTGGGTCCCGTCGCGCCCGCTGGCCCCGGCTCCGACGCGAACCGCGGCCGCGCGACCGAACCCGGGAGTTTTTAACGTGGGCGGGAGTACGCCGAGGTACCACACTCCCGCGGGACACGGTGAGTCGCGACGACTCGGCCGTAGCGGGGCCTCAACGACGCACGGTACGACGCAGCGCTGACGGCTCCTTGCGGGGTTTCAGTGAACGACGCCGATCACGGCGTTCGACACGCACACACCATGGAAATAGAAATTGCGACACTCGGCGGTTACGAAGAGGTCGGTCGACAGATGACGGCGGTCCGCGCGGGCGACGACATCGTCATCTTCGACATGGGCCTGAACCTCAGTAAGGTCCTCATCCACGACAACGTGGAGACCGAGAGCATGCACAGCCTCGACCTGATCGACATGGGCGCCATCCCGGACGACCGGGTCATGAGCGAACTCGAGGGCGACGTTCAGGCGATCGTCCCCACCCACGGCCACCTCGACCACATCGCGGGGATCCCGAAGCTCGCCCACCGCTACGACGCGCCGATCGTCTCCGCGCCGTACACGATCGAGTTAGTCCGCCAGCAGATCGAAGACGAGGGGAAGTTCCAGGTCGACAACGACCTCGTGAAGATGAAGCCGGGCGCCTCGATGGCGATCGGCGACTCCGAGCAGGTCGAGATGGAGTTCGTCAACGTCACCCACTCGATCATCGACGCGATCAACCCGGTCCTCCACACGCCCGAGGGGGCCATCGTCTACGGCCTCGACAAGCGCCTGGACCACGACCCCGTCATCGGCGACCCGATCGACATGGAGCGGTTCCGCGAGATCGGCCGCCAGGACGAGGGCGTCCTCGCGTACGTCGAGGACTGTACGAACGCGGGCCGCAAGGGCCGCACGCCCTCGGAGTCGTACGCGAAGAAGCACGTCGAGGACACGTTCAAATCGATGGAGGATTACACGGGCGGCATCGTCGCCACCACGTTCTCCTCCCACATCGCCCGCGTGAAGACCCTCGTCGAGTACGCCCGCGAGATCGGCCGCCAGCCGGTCCTCCTCGGGCGCTCGATGGAGAAGTACTCCGGCACGGCCGAGCGGCTCGACTTCGTCGACTTCCAGGGCGACGTCGGCATGTACGGCCACCGGAAGTCGGTCGACCGCGCGTTCAAGCGGATCATGAAGGAGGGGAAGGGGAACTTCCTCCCGATCGTCACGGGCCACCAGGGCGAGCCGCGCGCGATGCTCACCCGTATGGGCCGCGGCGAGACCCCGTACGAAATCGACGACGGCGACAAGGTCGTCTTCAGCGCGAGCGTCATCCCGGAGCCCACCAACGAGGGCCAGCGCTACCAGTCCGAACAGCTGCTCCGGATGCAGGGCGCGCGCCTCTACGACGACATCCACGTCTCCGGCCACCTCCGCGAGGAGGGCCACTACGAGATGCTCGACGCGCTCCAGCCCCAGCACCTCATCCCCGGCCACCAGACGCTGAAGGGCCGCTCGCCGTACGTCGACCTCGCGAAGTCCCAGGGGTACAAGCTCGGACGCGACGTCCACGTCACGCAGAACGGGAGCGTCATCCAGCTCGTCGAATGACGAGCGAGACGAAGGAGGCGCGGGTGCTCGACGCCATCCGCGAGCGGCGTGATCTCGTCAACGCCGCTATCGACGAGGAGCTGCCGGTACAGGAGCCAGAGCGGCTGTACGAGGCGACCCGGTACATCCTCGAAGCGGGCGGGAAGCGACTCCGCCCGACGGTGACGACGCTGGCCGCGGAGGCGGTCACCGGCACCGAGCCGTTGGGCGCCGACTTCCGGGCGTTCCCGTCGCTCGACGGCGACGACGTCGACGTGATGCGCGCCGCGGTCGCCATCGAGGTGATCCAGTCGTTCACGCTGATCCACGACGACATCATGGACGAGGACGACCTGCGGCGGGGCGTCCCCGCGGTCCACGAGGCGTACGACGTCTCGACGGCGATCCTCGCCGGCGACACCCTCTACTCGAAGGCGTTCGAGTTCATGACCGAAACGGGTGCGGACCCGCAGAACGGGCTCGAAGCGATGCGGATGCTCGCGTCGACCTGTACGGAAATCTGCGAGGGGCAGGCGCTCGACGTCTCCTTCGAGAGTCGCGACGACATCCTCCCCGAGGAGTACCTAGAGATGGTCGAGCTGAAGACCGCGGTGCTGTACGGCGCGTCGGCGGCGACGCCGGCGCTGCTGCTCGGCGCCGACGAGGAGGTGGTCGACGCGCTCTACCGGTACGGGATCGACTCCGGGCGCGCGTTTCAGATCCAAGACGACGTGCTCGACCTGACGGTCCCCTCGGAGGAGCTCGGCAAGCAGCGCGGCTCCGACCTCGTGGAGGGGAAAGAGACGCTCATCACTCTCCACGCCCGTCAGCAGGGGATCGACGTCGACGGGCTCGTCGAGGCCGACACGCCCGCGGAGGTGACCGAGGCGGCCATCGAGGAGGCGGTGGCGACCTTGGCGGAGGCCGGATCCATCGAGTACGCCCGCGAGACGGCCGAGGACCTCACCGCGCGGTCGAAAGGACACCTCGAAGTACTCCCCGAGAGCGGCTCTCGGAGCCTGCTCGAAGACTTGGCGGACTACCTCATCGTCCGCGGCTACTGATCGGTTGGGTCGCTGAGCGGTCGGGTCGCCGGACAAGCCGGTCACGATTCAAGTGCCGGCGGTTCGGGCCGCGACGGACACGGCTTTACCCGCGGCCCGCGTTCGGCCGACCGTGTCACGGTACCGAGACGCCGCGCTGTTTTTCACGCTCGCTCTGCTGTGGGGCGGCTCCTTCGTCGCCATCGAGGTCGGCCTCGCCTACTACCCGCCGGTGTTGTACGCCGCGTATCGCTTCTACGTGGCCGCGCTCGCGCTGATCTCGTACGTCCTGCTCACGCAGGAGGACCCGTTCCCGCGGACCCGCGGGGACCTCGCCGCGATCGGGTTCAGCGGCGGGCTCTCGGTGGCCGCGAACAACTCCCTGCTGTTCGTCGGCCAGCAGTACACGACGAGCGGCATCGCCTCGATCACCTACAGCCTCGTCCCCATCGCGACCGCGGCGGTCGCGACCCTGTGGATCGGCGGCGCGGACCTCGACGCGCGCGGCGCGGTCGGTGTCGTCCTCGCGTTCCTCGGCGTGGGGCTCGTCGCGCAGCCGGACCCCGCGACCCTCGGCGGCGGCGTCGCGGTCGGCGTCGGGCTGATAGCGATCGGCGTGGTCGCCGTCGCGGTCGGCAGCGTCGGCCTCCGGACCGTCGAGACCTCGTTCTCCAGCGTCGCGCTCACCGGGTGGGCGATGGGGTTCGGCGCGCTCGCGATCCACGCGCTCAGCCTCGGTATCGGCGAGAGCCAGCGGCTCCCGTCGACGGTGCCGCGCGCGCTCCTCGCGCTGGCGTTCCTCGGACTCTGCTCGTCGGCGGTGGCGTACACCATCTACTTCACGCTGCTCGACCGGCTCGGTCCCTTCGAGATCAACCTCGTCTCGTACGTCGTTCCGATCGTCGCGACCGTCGCGGGCGCCCTGCTGCTCGCCGAGCCGGTGACGCCGTTCACCGTCGCCGGCTTCGTCGTCATCGTCCTCGGATTCGGCCTGCTGAAGCGCCGCGAGATCGCCTCGGCGGCGGCCGGGATCCGGTTCCCGGGGTGAAAGAGAAGCGTCGCGGCCGCAGCGCGTCGAGTTAGCCGTGTCGAGCCGCACGGGCCGCACCGGATCGCATCGCGCTCCGCGGGGCCGCGGAGCGCTACGCGGTCGCGTTCCCGGACGGATCGGTCGGTTCGGGCGTCGGCGTCGCCCCGCCGGGCGGGACCGCTCCGCCGGGCGGGACTGCCCCGCCCGGTCCGGTCGGCGGCCCGAACGACACGTCGGGGTTCTCGCCCGTCACGAGGAAGTCCGCGACGTTGCCGATCAGGACCCCGTTGTCGGCGCGACCGGCGTTCTCCGGTTCGAGGAAGCTCGAGTCCCCGACCACCGCGAGCGAGTCGCTTCTGACCGCGACGCCGTAGGAACCGGCCTCCCGAGTCGTCGACAGCCGGGACGTCTCCGCGGTGGCGAGCGACGCCGACCCGTCGGCGACACCGACGGGCGCGGCGCCGCGGAGGACGACGCGTTCGACGCCCTCCGTCAGCGCCCCCGGCCCGGTCGGCTCGACGAGCACGCTGAGGTAGTTCGCGTCGTTGTTCACCATGTCGTACACGTAGCCCGCCTCGCCGTAGACGCCGAACGGCGAGCCGAAGTCGGTGAGCGCGCCGGCGCCGCCCGGATCGCTCGCCACGAGCGTCCGGCCGCCGGCCTCGACGAACGACTCCACCGCGTCGGCGTCGGGCCCCGACAGCGCGCCGGGGTTCGTGGTGACGAACGCGTCAGCGTCCGAGAGTATCGTCGAGAGTCGCTGGCGGCTCGTGACTCCGCCGTAGAACCGGACCTCGTGGCCGCTCTCGACGAGCGCCGCGGTGAGCGGCGCGACGCCTCGTCGGACCCCGCCGAGCGTTCCGATGTCCGCCTCCGCGGGCCGATCGGCGTCTTCGATCGGCAGGATCGACGTGCCCCCGCCGAGCCCGGCCGTTCCGCCGCCGAGGTGGACGACGACCGTGTTCGACGGCTCGTCGCTCTCCATCTCGACCGTGCCGCCCTCGCTGACCGTCTCCGGTTCGACCGCGTCCAGCTGCCAGTGTTCGCTCGCGACCGGCTCCGTCTCGGGCGGCGCGTCGTCGAGGACGACGCCCCCGACGGCGGCGGCGCCGACGACCGCGAGGAAGACCAGCGCGAACGCGCCGACCGTCGTTCGCAGGTCGACGCTCATACGCCGTCACCTCCGTTCGCCGCGGCCGCCGCACCGATTCTTTCGGTCGCCGCGGCCGAGCTGTTGCCGGTCGCGGTCGCTTCGTCCCCGACCGCCGCGTCGCCGGTCGTCGTCCTCGCGTCCGCCGCGTCGCCGGCCGCGGGCAGCCGCCCGGTGTAGCTCGTCATCACGATGTCGTCGCCGACGGTCTCGTCCCACGCCTCCGGTGCGACCGCGAGGATGAGCCCGTCACCGAGCTCGTCGTTCGCCCCGTCGGCGACGACGACCGTGCCGTCGTCGCGCCGTAGCAGCGACAACCCGCCGGGGATGCGGCTCTCGGTGCGGCGGGTGTCGACCGCGTAGTCGTCGAGCCCCGCTTCGGCGGCGGCGTCAGCGACCGCCCCGTCGACGAAACCGAACCGGTCTGCGAAGCCGTTCGCGACCGCCTCGGTGCCGAGGTACGCGTCGGCGTGCGCGATCGCCTCGCGGTCGAGTTCGATCTCGTCGCCGCGCTGTTCGATCACGTTCGCGATGAAGAGGTTCGCGAGCGTCTGTCTGCGCTCGCGTTGCGTGTCCGGGTCGCTGCCGGCCTTGTCCGGGCCGGTCGTCCCCGCGTTCGGCCCGCTCGGAGCCGGCGCGGTGCCGGCGACCCCGACGCTGCCGACCGCCTGGGCGGAGGGCGCGACGTAGATCCGGTCGGCGGGCGAGATGGCGAGGTACGCGCCGGACGCGCCGAGCGTGTCGACGGCGGCGTACACCGGCATCACCGACGCGGTGCGGTCGACCGCGGCGTACATCCGCTCGCTCTGCGCGGGCAGGCCGCCCCCGCTGTTGACCTCGAGGACGACCGCCTCGATCGACTCGTTCGTGCGGGCGTCCCGCAGGTTGTCCTCGACGTGTTGGGCCGTCCCCGAGTCGATGGTGCCGTCGATCTCGATCACGGCGACGGTCCCGTCCGGCCCGGTCACGGCGCCGTACACGCCGGGCGCGACGAGCAGCCCCGCGGCCACCGCGAGCGCCGCGGCGATCCCGACCGCGTGTCGGGTCTCGATCCGGTCGAGCGGTGACGCGGGCGGATCGGCCGCGGTCGGTCGGTCGGTCGCCGGCGTCGAGCGCGTGGCGGTCGGTCGGTTGCCCGTCGCATCCGCGTCGTCCGTCGCATCCGCGTCGCCCGTCGCATCCGCGTCGTCCGTCGGTTCGTCAGGCATCTTCGAAGGCCCGTCTTCGGAGCTCATCGATTCGTCCTCGTTCGATACCGCTGTCGTGGCGTGGTGTGTTGTCGCGTCGTCATCGTGGGTTCGCCCGCGCGTCGGTCACCGCTCGATACGTCCGCATCGCTTTCGGGGTCGGCGCCCCCGCGGTCGACGGCGTCGCTCACGCGTCGGCCACCTCGATCGGATCGCCGACGGTCCCCCCGAACAGCGAGGCGTGAGCGGCGAAGAGGTCGCCGTCGGCCGCGGCGTCGACGATCACGGTCCGCCCGTGTCGCGTGACGGTCGCGTCCGAAAGCGAGGCGTCGCCCTCCCGCGCGGCCCGCGCGACCGCCTCGGCCGTCTCCCTGTCGAGTCGTCGGGGGTCCGCGACCGCGCCGTACCGCAGCGCGACGCTCGGTTCATCGGGGTCTTCGTCCCCGTCTGTGCGTCCCTCCGCGGACTCTCCGCCGACCACCCGGAGCGACGCCCCCACCGCGCCCGCCGCGTCGACCGCGGTGCGGAGTTCGTCGGGGCCGTCGGCGAGCAGGCTCAGCAGGCGGTCGCGAGCGTCCGGCCCGAGGTCGACGCACACCGTCGCGTCGCCGCCGAGCAGCGAGGGGAGCGGCCCGTAGCTCGCGGTCGCGCCCGCTCGTCGCCGCGGTCCGCCGTCGATTCCGGCGTCGCGGTGCGTCGCGGCGACGGCGGGGGTCGGACCGTACGCGCCCACGAGTTCCCCGCGCCTCACGGCCACGGCTGCCCCGAGGCCTCGCGTCCGAAACCGGACGAATCCGGAACCGTCGTCCGCCTCGCGAACGACCTCTGGATCCCCGTCGAGCTCCGCGACGAGCGCGGCCGCGTCGACGTCGCCCACGGCGACCGCGCACCCTTCCGGGCCGTGCGCGGTGAGCGCGGCGCCGCCGGTCGCCTCCCGCAGCTCACCGAGAGAGACGCTCTCGTATCGGTCGAGGAGTCGACGGACCCGGCTCCCGACGCCGCTCGGGAGGCCGGTCGCCGCCAGGACCGCCGGATCGATCCGACCGGTCGCGACGGTGTCGACAGCGGCTGACGCGACCGCGGCCGGGTCGTAGGTCCCGGCGGCGACCGCCGAGCGCGGCGCGTCGGCCCCCGCGCCGGTGCGGTCGCTCGTCGGGTCTCGGTCGGTCGCTCCGCCGTCGCTCGGTCCGCCGCCGATCGCGGCCGGTTCGACCCCGAGGGTCGCGTCGGGCGGCGGCCGGCCGACCAGCGCGTCGATCGGGTTCCCGACTCCCAGCCCGGCCGTGACGAGCGCCGCTAGGCGCTTCGCGAACGTTCGCTTGGAGGGCATCGTTTCGTCTGCTTCGTGACAGGTAATAATAGTACCGGACAGCGGCAGTCGGCGGTCGGTCCGTCGTCGGTCGTCGCTCAGTTCCGGTCGTCGCTCAGTCGTCGAGCGCGCGGACGTCGTCGAGTATCTCGACGGCGTGGTCCTCCGGAGAGGCTCCCTCGTACGCGAGGACGACCGTGCCATCGCCGTCGAGGACGTACGTGTTCCGGAACACGCCGTCGAAGGTGTTCCCGAACATCCGCTTTTCGCCGTAGGAGTCGTACGCGCTCGACACCGTTCCGTCGGGGTCCGAGAGCAGAGTGAAGGGGAGGTCGTACTCCGCGGCGAACGGCTCGAGATCGTCGACGGGGTCGTCGCTGATCCCGACGACGGCGACGTCGGCGTCCTCGAACGCGTCCCACTCGTCGCGGAAGCCACACGCCTCGGCGGTACAGCCGGGCGTGTCGGCGCGCGGGTAGAAGTACACCACCGTGTGGCTGGCCGCGGTCGGGTCGACGGTGACCGTCTCGCCGCGGTGGTCGGTGAGCGTGATCTCGGGTGCGGAGTCGCCCGGCTCGAGCATACGGATCGACGCCCCTCGAACGGGTTAGGCGATTCGGTCCATTTTTACCGGATACCCGCATCCTACCCGTATCGATGACGTGGCAACCGACGCCGTACACGGCCCCGTTGCTCGTCGCGGCCGTCGCGTCGTTCGGATTCGCCGCGTACGGGGTCGCCAACCGCTCGCGAGGCGGTCGCGCCCTCCTGTGGAGCTTCGTCGGCGTCGCGAGCGCCGGCGGCGTCTGGTCGCTGGCGTACGCGGCGCAGCTGTCGGCGACCTCGCTCGGCGCCACGCTGTCCGTCAACCGATTCGTCTGGCTCGGCGCCGCCGGGCTGGCGGTCGCGTGGCCCGCCTTCGTGCTGTCGTACGTCGACCGGGCCGCGTGGCTCGGTCGCCGCCGCTTCGCGCTCTTCTGGGTCGTCCCCGTCGCGGTCGCGGTCGCCGTCTGGACGGTCGGCGTCGACCCGCTGTTCTACGCCGACCCGGCGCTCGTCGACGCCGGCGGCTACCGCGTCGTCGAGTACGAGCCGACGCCGGCGCTGCTCGCGTTCGTCGGCTACACCTACGCGGTCAACCTGTTCACCTTCGCCGTCCTCGGCTACGCCGCGGTCTCCAGGGACGGCGTGTTCCGCCGGCAGGCCGCCGTCCTCTTCGTCGCCGGCGTCGCGCCGCTGGCGCTCGGAGCGGCCGGCACCGCGGGAGTCGTCGGTCCGGAAAACGGGTTCGTCGACTTCACGCCGGTCGCGTTCAGCGGGACCTCGGCGCTCCTGGCGTGGGTCGTGTTCCGGTACCGGCTGCTCGACATCTCGCCGATCGCCCGCGACGCGGTGTTCGCGAACCTCTCCGACGCCGTCGTCGTCTGCGACGCCGACGGCCGGGTGGTCGATCGAAACGACCCGGCGTCGGCGCTGTTCCCCGACGTCGAACTCGGCGCCGGGGCCGAGGAGGCGTTCGACGACCTCCCCGCGGTCGCCGAGGCGGCCACCGGCGAGGCGTCGGACGACGAGTTCCGCGTGACGCTTCCCGGGGACGATGCGCCGCGGTTCCTGACGGTCGACGTTCACGACATCACCGGGCCGGGGACGGTCCGCGGCGGGACGGTCCTCCTGTTCCGCGACGTCACCGAGCGGGAGACGCTCCAGCGGCGCTACCGCGCGCTCATCGAGAAGTCCCCGAACGTGATCGCCGTCTGCGGCGACGACGGCCTGCTCCGATACGTGAGTCCGTCGATAGCGCGGTTGCTCGGTCACGAAACGAGCGAGGTGGAGGGACGCCCGGTCATCGACTTCGTCCATCCGGAGGATCGGCGCGAGGCGCAAAAGGCGTTCGAGCGCGCGTTCGAGGACGCCGAGCCGCAGTCGCTCACGCACCGAATCGCCCACGACGACGGCAGTTGGCGACGGTTCGAGACGGTGATCGAACGGCTGTTCGCGGACGGCAGCGAGGTCGTCATCACCGCGACCGACGTCACGGAGACGAGGCGGTACGAACAGCGGCTTCAGGTGTTGAACCGCGTGCTTCGACACGATCTCAAAAACGACACCAACGTCATCGGCGGGTACGCGGACCTCCTGCGCGACCACGTCGACGAGGAGGGCGACCCGTACCTCGACATCATCGACCGGAAGGTCAAGACGCTGACCCACCTCAGCGATCAGGCCCGCGAGATCGACGTCGCGCTCCACAGCGACGCGGGGCGGACCGATATCGACCTGGCCGCGCTCGTCGACCGCCTCTGCGACTCGCTGGCGTCGTCGTTCCCTCGGGCGACGGTGACGGTGTCCGTCCCCGACTCCGCGGTCGTCTCGGCGGACGAACTGCTGGAGTCGGCCGTCCGGAACGTGTTGGAGAACGCCGTCGTCCACAACGACGGCGACGACCCGCACGTGGAGGCGACGGTCGTCGCCGACGGCGACCGCTTCCGGATCGACGTGGCCGACGACGGGCCGGGGATCCCGCCGATCGAGCAGACGGTGTTCTCGGAGGCCCGCGAGACCGCGCTCGAACACGCGAGCGGACTCGGCCTCTGGCTCGTCCACTGGATCGTCACGGAGTCCGGCGGCGACCTCGAGTTCGACACCCGCGAGCCGACCGGGACGGTAGTTCGGATCTGGCTCCCGCGAGCGAACGGCGAAAACGGATAACCGGGCTACGCGTGGACGCGCACGACGTGCCCGCCGCAGCCGCACTGCTCGACGTACTCCCAGTCGACGTCGCCGCCGAGTTCCGCGTCGAGCGCCTCGAAGAGGTACTCCTCGGGGTGGCCGTGGTCGCCGTGGGTGACGAGGTTGACGCGGTTGCCCGCGGCCGTGTGTTCGACCGCCTCGATCGCCTGCCGGACGAGTAAGTCGCGGTCCTCGGCGTGTTCGGGCCCCTCGAGGTTCGCGGACCACGAGTTCTCGTGGACGTGGTCGGTCACCGGGTCCGCGCCGTGTTCGTGGTCGTGGTCAGCGGGTGTACTCGACATATACGACGGTAGGAGGCCCGGCCCCGTAGGCCTTCGAGCGAACATGTTCGATCGGAACCCCGGCGTTCGAGCGCGGTCCCCGAACGTCTTCGGGAGGAACTATACGCCGGCGTGGCCCGGCGATCGGTCACGTGAGCGCCGACCCATTCGACGACGCCGACGAGCGTCTGGACGCCCGCGAGATAGACGGCGAACCGTTCGGCGACATCATGGCCGCGCTCGACGGCCTCGACGACGGCGAGTCGCTCTGTCTGGTGAACAGCTTCGAGCCGGCCCCGCTGTACGGCGTGTTAGAAGAGCGCGGCTTCGCCCACGAGACGGCGAACCCGGCCGACGACGAGTGGTACGTCGAGATCACGCCCGCCTGATCGGAGGTGCGGTCGACCGCCCTCCGCAACCTCTTTGCGCGCGCTCGTCGAATCCGGGTCTATGAGTCACGGACCCCTAGACGAGGGCGCGGTCGAGAGCTACCGCGAGGCCGGCGCGGTGTTGGTCGAGGCGATGAACGAGGCGCGCGAGATGGTCGAACCGGGACGGACCCACCTCGAGGTCGCGGAGTGGACGGAGGACTTCGTTCGCGAGCAGGGGGCCGGCCTCGCCTTCCCGGTGAACGTCAGCGTCGACCCGGAGGCGTCGCACGCGACGCCCGGCCGCGACGACGAGACGGAGTTCGGCCGGGAGATGGTGTGTCTCGACGTGGGCGTCCACGTCGACGGGTACATCGCCGACGCCGCGGTGACGGTCGACCACAGCGGGGCCCCGGAGCTCGTCGAGGCCGCCGAGATGGCGCTGGAGGCCGCGCTCGACGAGGCCGCCCCGGGCGTCGAGGTCGGCGTCGTCGGGCGGGCGATCGAGGACGTGATCCGCGGGTACGGCTACACGCCCGTCCTCAACCTCTCCGGCCACGGCGTCGAGCGCTACGACGCCCACACCGGCCCCACGGTGCCGAACCGGGGGGTCGACCGCTCCGTCGAGCTGGAGCCCGGGCAGGCGGTCGCGATCGAGCCGTTCGCCACCGACGGCCGCGGGAAGGTCGGCGAGGGGACCGACGAGGAGATCTTCGAACAGCAGGGCTCAGCGAGCGTGCGCGACCGGCGGGCGCGACAGGCGCTCGAGGAGATCGAGGGGTTCGACGACCTCCCGTTCGCGGCGCGGTGGCTGGAGACCGACCGCGCGGAGATGGCGCTCCGTCGCCTGAAACAGGCGAACGCGATCAAGGGGTACCCCGTGCTGAAGGAGGACGACGACGCCTTGGTGAGCCAGGCGGAACACACCCTGCTGGTCACCGAGGACGGCGTCGAGGTGACGACCGCGGGCATCCACGGCTTCGACGACTGATGGATCGGATCTTCGCGCCGTGGCGGATCGAGTGGGTCGAGCGCGACGCCGACCCGATCGACGGCTGCCCGTTCTGCGTCCTGCCCGAGCGCGAGGACGCCCGCGAGGCCCGGATCGTCGCCCGCAGCGAGCGCAACTACGTCCTCTTGAACAACGCGCCGTACAACCCCGGTCACGCGATGGTGGTCCCGGACGCACACGTCGAGGATCCGACCGACCTCGACGACGCCACCCTGCTCGACCACACGAAGCTGAAGGCGGCGACGCTCGCCGCGCTGCGCCGCGACCTGGACCCGGACGGCGTCAACACCGGCCAGAACCTCGGCGGCGACGCCGCCGGCGGCTCGATCGATCACCTCCACACGCACGTCGTCCCGCGGTGGAGCGGCGACACGAACTTCATGCCCGTCACCGGCGACACGAAGGTGATTGTGGAGGCGATAGAGCGCACCTACGACCACCTCCACGCGGGGTTCGCGGCCGACGAGAACGCAGTCGACTCGGGGGACGCCGACGGGGGCGACGCGGTCGAACTCGCGTTCGACGTCTGAGTCGACGGCGTCGATTACTTATAAACAAGCGGTGCGGTGGCGTCGCCGGCGGCTCTGCCGCCGGCTGTAAGAGGCGCGTCGCGCCTCCCTGCGTGCCTGCGAGCGGCCGGAGCGAAGCGGAGGCCGCGAGGAGCACGCGCGACGAGGCTGGGGAGGTGTGAGGTGCGGGGCGGTGCTGTGCGGGGCGGGACTCAAAGGGGCAGTCGCGAGCAGGCCGTAGGCGACGCAGGCACCGCAGCGAAGGAACGGGGTGACTGAGCGAGGAGCACAGCGAGCGTACGGCCTGCTCGCGACTGGGGCTTTGGCGGTGGTCACGGTCGATCTACTGTCGATTATCTATAAGTAAACGACCGTGGCTCTTGAGGTATTCACCGCGGCGTCGTCGATCACCTATCTCGGATCGCCGGATCCGACTCGGTTCCCGTCACCCCTCGGTACTTATTAGTACACCAGCTCGCCCGAAATGAACTTCCGGGTGCGCTCGTCTTCGGGGTCCTCGAAGATCTTCTCCGTCGCCCCCATCTCCGTGATCCCGTCGTCGAGCAGCACCGCGACGCGGTCCGCGACCCGCTCGGCCTGGTGCATGTCGTGGGTCGCCACGACGACGCCGATGTCCCTGTCTCTCGCCTCTCCGATCGCCCCCTCGATGACGGCGGTGTTCCGCGGGTCGAGGTCCGAGGTGGGCTCGTCGAGGAGCAGGGCGTCGGGGTCGTACGCCAGCGCGCGGGCGAACGACACGCGCTGAGCCTCGCCCCCCGACAGCGAGTCGGCGGGCTGATCGGTCTTGTCGGCCAGCCCCACGACCTCCAGGGACTCTTGGACCGCGTCGGCGGCGCCGTTCAGTCGGAGCATCGAGGCGATCCGGTCGCCCCACGAGCGCCGGACGCGGAGCCCGTACTCGACGTTGCGGGCGACCGTCCCGTCGAAGAGGCTCGCCTCCTGGAACACCATCCCGACGCGGCGGCGCAGCGCGAGCCGCTCGGCCTCGTCGACCGCCCACGCGTCGGTCCCGTCGAGCGTCACGGTCCCCTCGTCCGGCTCCAGAGACAGGGCGAGCGTCCGGAGCAGCGTGGTCTTCCCGACGCCCGAGGGGCCGATGATCCCGACGACTTCGCCGGCGTCGACGTCGAGCGAGAGGTCGCGGAACACGGTCTCGTCGCCGTACGACTGCGACACGTCCGTCGCGCGGAGCATTAGTCCGTCACCTCCGGGCGCATCAGCTCACCACCCCGCGACACATCAGCTCACCACCCCGCGACACATCAGCTCACCACCCCGCGACACATCAGCTCACCACCCCGCGACACATCAGCCCGCCACCCCGCGGTCACCGAAGCGGACGACGACGGCGTTGACGGTCAACACGAGCGCGACCAGCACGACGCCCAGCACCATGGCGGTCTCGTACTGCCCCTGTCGCGCTTCGAGCTGGATCGCGGTGGTCAGCGTGCGCGTCTTCGAGATGCCGCTCGCGCTCGTGATGTTCCCGCCGACGATGAGGACGGAGCCGACCTCGCTGATCGCGCGGCCGAACCCGGCGAGCACCGCGGTCGCGATCCCGTACCGGGCCTCCTTGATCACGACCAGCGCCACGTCGATTCGCGTCCCGCCGAGGACGCGAGCCGCGTCACGGACCCCGTCGTCGACGCCGCTCACGGCCGCGAGGCTGATCGCGGTGATCGGCGGCGTCGCGAGGACGAACTGCGACATGATCATCGCCTCGCGGGTGAAGATGAGGTCGAACGTGCCGAGCGGTCCCTGGTTGGAGACCGCGAACAGCACGACTAGCCCGACGACCACGCTGGGGAACCCCATCCCGGTGTTGACGACCGACTTCACGAACCCCTTTCCCGGGAACTCCGTGAGCCCGATCGCGACGGCGGCCGGCACGCTCACGAGCGTGCTCAGCGCCACCGCGGAGAGGCTCACGTACAGCGAGACGACGACGATGCTCCCGACGTAGCCGTCCCTGAACGAGACGCCGAGCAGCGCCGGGATCAGCGGGACCGTCGACTCGACCGGCACGGCTACGCGTCGTCGCCCTCGCTACTCCAGCCTTCCGGAACGTACTGCTGGAAGTCCGGATCCTCGGAGACCGCCCGCGGGAAGAACAGCTGCTCGCCGTTCACTCGGTACTCCGAGATGGCGTTCTGGACGGCGGGACTGGTGATCCAGCCGATATACGCCATCGCGAGGTCGTAGTTGGCGTTCTCGTGGACGCCGGGGTTGACCGCCATGACCCCGTACGGGTTCGCGAGGATCTCCGGGCCGCCCTCGATCGGTCCCTGAACGAGGATCGTGAGGTCGATCTCGGAGCGCTGCGAGATGAAGGTGCCGCGGTCCGAGAGGGTGTACGCGCCCTGTTGGTTCGCGATGTTGAGCGCCTCGCCCATCCCCGTGCCGGTCTCCTGGTACCAGTCGCCGCCCGGCTCCGTGCCGGCCGCCTCCCAGAGGTTCAGCTCCTTCGTGTGCGTGCCGGAGTTGTCGCCCCGCGAGACGAACGTCGCCTGCGCTTCGGCGATGGCGGTGAGCGCGTCCGTCGCGGAGCTCATCCCCCGGATCCCCGCCGGATCGCTCTCGGGCCCGACGATCACGAAGTCGTTGAACATCAGGTCGCGGCGGTTGATCCCGTACCCGTTCCGCATGAACTCGTCTTCGAGTCCGCGAGCGTGGACCATCACCACGTCGGAATCGCCGTTGCGCGCCGTCTCGAGGGCCGCACCCGTTCCCTGTGCGACCGCGTCGACGGTCACGCCGTACATCTCCTGAAAGTCCGTGTGGATCGCGTCGAGCAGTCCCGTGTCGTAGGTGCTGGTCGTCGTCGTGAGTGTCAGCGTCTCGCCGGCGACGCCGATCGACTCGCCGCCGCTCCCGCTTCCGTTCCCCCCGTCACCGCCGTCCGTCGACGAGCAGCCGGCCGTGCTCGCGATCGCTCCGGCACCCAGCGCCGCCACGAACCGCCTTCGTTGTATCGGCATAGAGACAACGATAGGTCGATGCCACATATAAGTTCCGTGCCACGGCTAAGCGACGGCGCGCGGGCGGCCGAAAGCGCCAATACGGGCCGACCGCAACCTCGGCACATGAGAGAGCCGACCGAAGCCGGTCCGGACGCGGCGGCGGGGCGCGGCCGCGCTGCGCTCGTCGAGGGCGGCGTCGAGTTCGACGACCGCGACGCCGCCCTGCTGCGCGCGGTCGACGCGACGGGGTCGGTCGCCGGCGCGGCCTCGGACCTCGGTCGTTCCCGCTCCCGCGCCCTCTCCCGGATCGAGACGCTGGAGGGCGCCTACGGGACCCTCGTCGAGCGTCGGCGGGGCGGCGAGGGCGGCGGCGGAAGCCGGCTCGCCGCGTCGGGCCGGTCCCTGCTCGACCGCTACGACCGGCTCCAGGCGGTCCTCGCGGCGACCGCGGCGGTGCCGGAGACGGTCCTCGACGGCACCGTTACGGCCGTCGACGGCGAACTCGCGGTCGTCGACACCGCCGTCGGAGAGCTGTCCGGACTCCACGGCGGGGACGGGGACGGCGCGGACGGAGGCGCCGAGAGCGGCGGGAGCGGCGGGATAGCCGCCGGCGACGCGGTTCAGGTCCGGATCGGCGCCGACGCGGTCACCGTCAACGACGCGGCCACCGCGGTCGACCCGGACGCGACGAGCGCGCGGAACCGCCTCGACGGGCGAGTCTCGCGTATCGATCCCGGCGAGACGGTGTCGACGGTACGGATCGCGGTCGGGGCGGCGGAGGGCTCGGACGACGCGCCCGACCCCGACACCGAAGTCGTCGCGCTGATCACCGCGGAGAGCGTCGACCGGCTCGATCTCGCCCCCGACGACCCGGTCTCGATCCGGTGGAAGGCGACCGCGACGCGGCTGGTCGCGCTCGCGGAGTGACGCGGCCCGCGGAGACGCCCCGAGTCGCCGCGCCGTGGCAATCGCTCCCGCGCAAGCGAACGGTTTTTGCGTCGACCGACGGGAGGGGTGGTATGGACGAGGACACCCCAGAGGGGACGGCGACGGGCGACGACGGACGCGAGTCCGCCGGCGCCCGCGGGCCGTCGACGCCTCTCCGGACCGACGGCGGGACCGAGCGCGCGGACGAGCCGGCCGAGGACGTCGCGCTCGACCCGTGGGGCTCGGCGTCGGTCGGGGACTACGCGGACCTCTTCGCGGAGTTCGGCATCGAGGCGTTCGACGAGGTCGCCGACGACGTGCCGGACCCGCATTACCTGATGCGTCGGGGCGTCATCTTCGGGCACCGCGAGTACGACGCGGTCGCGGAGGCGATGGCGAACGACGAGCCGTTCGCGGCGCTGTCGGGATTCATGCCCACCGGCGACCCGCACATCGGTCACAAGCTCGTGTTCGACGAGATCATCTGGCACCAACGGCAGGGCGGCGACGCGTTCGGACTGATCGCCGACCTCGAGGCCCACTCGGCGCGCGGCATGTCGTGGGACGAGATCGACGAACACGCCCGTAACTACCTCCTCTCGCTGCTCGCGCTCGGCTTCGACGCCGAGGAGGGCGAGCTGTACCGCCAGTCCGACAACCGCGCGGTACAGGACCTCGGCTTCGAGCTCGGCTCCAAGGCGAACTTCTCGGAGTTCGAGGCGATCTACGGCTTCGACGGCGAGACGAACGTCTCTCACATGCAGAGCGTGATCACCCAGACCGCGGACATCCTCTACCCGCAGCTCGTCGACGAACCGAAGCCCACCGTCATCCCGGTCGGGCCCGATCAGGACCCCCACGTTCGGCTCACTCGCGACCTGGCGACCCGGGTGCGCTACTTCAAGGTGACCGAGGCGTTCGCTTCCTTCGAGCTCGACGATGAGGAGCGACAGCTGGTGCGGGCCGCCTACGACGCGCTCGCGGCCGCTGCGGGCGATGCGGCCGCCGCCGGCGCCGAGACCGACGTGCGCTGCGAGGACGCCGCCGAGTGGCTCGTCGACTACGAGCCGCCGGAGAGCGACCGCGAGAGCGTCGACCTCGCGGCCGCGAAGGAGACCGCGCTCGACAAGCTCCGGGCCGGCGGGAAAGAGCCGCTCCGCCCCCGCGTGCGCTTCTTCGACCGCAACGCGACCGACGAGGCGTTCGAGGCGCTGATCGAGGCGGTCGACGGCGAAAAGCGCGTCTTCGAGGGCCACGTCGACGCGTTCGACCTCGCTCGCGACGAGGCCGAGTCGATCGCCCGGGAGGTCGAGATCGACCACGACGGGTTCGGCTTCCGGCAGCCATCCTCGATCTACCACCGGTTCATGACCGGGCTCACCGGCGGGAAGATGTCCTCCTCTATCCCCGCCAGCCATATCTCCCTGCTCGACGACCCGGAGGACGGCTACGACAAGGTGAAGGCCGCCACAACGGGGGGCCGCGACACCGCCGAGAAGCAGCGGGAACTCGGCGGCGAGGCCGACGAGTGCCCCGTCTACGAGCTGTACGCCTACCTGCTCGCGGGCGACGACGACGAGCTCACCAAGACCGTCTACTCCGAGTGCGTCAACGGCGAGCGCCTCTGTGGCGGCTGTAAGGAGCAGGCCGCGGAGCTCATGCGCGAGTTCCTCGAAGACCACCAGGAGAAGCGCGAGGAGGCCGAGGAACTGCTCGACGACCTCGACATCGACCTCGACTCCGACCGGCGCGGCACCGGCGGCGAGCACTGAGGCGTTTCGTGGCCGGGTCGCAGGCCGATTTCACACGTCATTTATAAATGAACAGTGCGGTGGCGCGTGCCCGTGAGCGGCCGCCATCGGCGGCCGCGAACGGCACCGCGCGAGGGAGTCAGTCGCCCGAAGCGGAGCGAGGGCGACTGACGAGGCTGGGGAGGCGTGAGGCGCTGTGCGGTGCGGGGCGGGACTCAAAGGGGCAGCCGCGAGGGCGCAGTAGGCGACGTAAGCACCGCAGGGAGCGAACGAAGTGAGCGACCGAGGAGCACAACGAGCGTACTGCGCCCTCGCGGCTGGGGCTTTGGAGGTGTCCGCCGCGGATCTACTGTCGGTTGTTTATAAGTAAGCGACTGGGGCTTTGAAGCCGTTCTCCGCCGATCCGCAACCAATATTTATAAGTACCAGCGATCGACCTACAGCTCGCTTTTCACGTACGCGCCCAGCAGCCCGCCGAGCGCGCTCAGTACCACGGAGTACGCGACGCCGCCCAACACGATGAGAGCCGCGACGACGACGATCCCCCCGGTCGCGAGGCCGACTTCGAGCGGGAACCCGAAGACGCCCAGGAACGGAAGGATCACCAGCGCGAGCAGCAGCAGCCCGACGATCGGGATCGCGGCGATCGCGCCGGAGAGCGCGCCGACTCGGAGCCCGTCGTCGCCGTTCAAGTACCCGGCGACCGCGCCGCCGAGGAGGGGTGAGACGCCGGTGAACGAGAGGACGGCCGACGCGATCGCGCCGACCACCGCGTTGAGGAGGGTGTTCTCGGTGTCCATGCGCGGTCAGACTCCCGGCGGCGGCATACGTTTTGCGAAGACCGGCGGCGGGGTCGGCTCGCGCCCGGCACGACCGACCGCCGAGCGAGGCGATAGTTTATGGGGCGGGCGCCACCTCTCACGGGTATGAGCGAGGAGGAGACGATCCACGTCGCGGACGCCAGCGAGGGGATCGGCGGCGACGCGACGGCGGACCCCGGCTCCCCGGTCGAGCTCCCGGTCGTCGACGTGCTCACCGGCCGATCGTTTATCACGGGAAAAAGCGGGTCCGGGAAGAGTAACACCGCGTCCGTCGTCATCGAGAACCTGCTCGACAGCGGATTTCCGGTTCTCATCGTGGATACAGACGGCGAATATTATGGTTTAAAAGAGGAGTACGAGATCCTCCACGCCGGCGCCGACGAGGAGTGCGACATCGTCGTCTCTCCCGAACACGCGGAGAAGCTCGCGAACCTCGCCTTAGAGCAGAACGTCCCGATCATCTTGGACGTCTCCGGCTACCTCGAAGAGGAGACGGCGAACGAGCTGCTCTTAGAGGTCGTCAAGCAGCTGTTCGCGAAGGAGAAGCGGATGAAGAAGCCGTTCCTGCTCGTCATCGAGGAGTGCCACGAGTACATCCCCGAGGGCGGCGGGATGGACGAGACGGGCAAGATGCTGATCAAGGTGGGCAAGCGCGGCCGGAAACACGGGCTCGGCATCGTCGGGATCAGCCAGCGCCCCGCGGACGTCAAGAAGGACTTCATCACCCAGTGCGACTGGCTCTGCTGGCACCGGCTCACCTGGGACAACGACACGAAGGTGGTGGGGCGCATCCTCGGCTCGAAGTACGCGAGCGCGGTCGAGGACCTTGGCGACGGCGAGGCGTTCCTGATGACCGACTGGGACGAGTCGATCCGCCGGATCCAGTTCCACCGTAAGGAGACGTTCGACGCGGGCGCGACGCCCGGGCTCGACGACTTCGAGCGCCCCGAGCTGAAGTCGGTTTCCAGCGACCTCGTGGGCGAGCTCCAGTCCATCTCCGACGAGGAGGAGCGTCGCGAGTCCGAGATCGCCGACCTCAGACAGGAGTTAGAGAGGAAAGACCAGCGGATCGCCGACCTCGAACGCGAGCTGGAGGAGGCGAAGGACCTGAGCAACATGGCCGACCAGTTCGCGCAGGCGCTCCTCGGCAAGGCCGAGGCGCCCTACCGCAGCGGCGGCGGGCCCTCCTCGACGGGCGCCGAGCGACCCGACGCCGCCCGCGACGCCGACGACGCCGCCGACCAGTCCGTTCTCAAGTCGTACGACGAGGCGGTCGCCGCGACCGAAGCGACCGAGGGGAACGCGGGCGAAGCGGACTCCGGAACCGCGACCGAACCGGACGCCCCGGCCGCCGACGGCGGCGACGAGATCGACGCGGACGCCGACGCCGCGGGCGCGGACACCGCGGACACCGCGGACGCCAACGCTGCGGACGCTCCGAGCGCCGATCCCGCGACCGAGGGGGAGGCGGGCCCGCCGGACGACGTCGACCCCGTCACCCGCGACGACGTGGCCGAGAGCGCGCTCCGGTTCGACGACGCGATCGAGCTCGGAACTCGGGAGGCGGTGATCGAGGAGCTCCGCTCGCGCATCGAGGCGCTCCCGGAGCTCTCGCGCGGGATGCTCCGCCACTACCGCCGCGAGGGCGCCAGCGACCCCGTCGCGGCCCACATCGACGCCGGCGGCGACGGCGACTCCGGCCACGCCTACAGCCGTCACCGACCCGTCCGGCGCGCGGGACTCATCCGCCACGCCGGTCGCGGCCACTACGCCTACGCGGTCCCGGACCTCGTCCGCGAGGCGTACGCCGACCGGCTCGACGAGGCGCAGGTCGACGAGATCGTCCGCGCCGTCGAGAGCGTCTTCGTCCCGCCCGCCGAACTGAGCTACCCGGCGGACGCCGACCCGTCCGAAGTCGACGACGTGGAAGTCACCGGGGACGGCGACGGGGCCACCTTCGCTGACGCCGACGGCGCGGTCACCGGCGACGAGGAAGCCCCCGCCGACCGCGACGGAACCGCGACGGACGTCGAGGCCGGTGAGACCGACGAAGCCGACGGCACCGAGACGCCGACCGACGCCGGGCTGAGCGACGCCGCCCGTCGGTTCGCCGAGCGCTCGGACCGCTGAGTTCGACCCGGGACCAGCGGCGCTACCGTCTCCCGGCCTCGCCGGTCAGAACGGTAGCGAGAGGTGGTCGCTCGGCACCGCGTTGCGCGCGGTCACCTGCGGGTCGACCACCTGGCTGATCTCCAGGCCGCCGACGAGGCTCGAAAAGAGGTACGCCTCGGTGCGCGAGAAGCCGTGGTGGTGCGTCAGTAGGTCCAGCATGTCGCCGTTCGCCAGCTCGACCGCCTCCTCCATCGTCTCGGCGCTCGCGAGCGTCTTCACCGCGTCGCCGGTGTCGAGGAGGGGCCGGTCCGGCGAGACGGCCGGATCCTCGATCACCGAGAGCGTCACGTCGATCTCGGTGGCTATCTCGGCGCCGGTCCCGCACATCTCGCCGTCGGCCATCGCGGCCTTCGCGTCGCCCATCGCCAGCATCGCGCCCGACTGAAAGACCGGGAAGTAGACGGTCGTCCCGCCGGTCACGTCGGTCGTGTCGAGGTTTCCCCCGTGGTCGTCGGGCGTAAGCGTCGAGACCGTCTCCCCGTCCGTTGCCACGCCGATCGTCCCGATCACGGGCTCGATCGGGACGTCGATCCCCTCGAAGTCGATCGTGCCCGCCGCGTCGCCGCCGCTGCCGTCGGCTCCGCCGCCCTCGACCTCGGTGATCCGCGTCGCGGGGTGGTCGATATCGGGGTCGTCCTGAAGGAGGCCGAACCCGGGCGCGGTGAGCACGCGGCCGCGGTCTTCGGCGACGCGCACGTCCTCGATCTCCACCGCGAGGACGTCGCCGGGGCTCGCGCCCGCGACGGCGATCGGACCGGTGGCGGCGTTTACCTCTTCCGGGATCGCGTCGAGCAGGTCGCCTTCCTCTCGAATCTCGCTGTTCAGGCTATCGACCGTCTCGATCGTCAGCGACTCGCCGTCGGCGGCCTCGTAGACGGGATCCATCTCCGGACCGAACTCGTACACGTGGCCGTCGCGATGTGAGACGACTTCTCGTGTCATCGGCTCCCGCTCCGCGCCCCGAGAGCAAAAATCCCCGCGGCGGGTCCTCGCGGAAGCGATCGCAGAGTCGCCCGATTGGGAACTCGGCACAATACGAATCGAACGCCGACGAGATCCGATCTCGGCTCGTCCGTGTCGCGCTCGTCGAGTGGCGACGGTGTCGGCTCGCGTTTCGGATCAGCTCTCGGGGGCGGCGCGCTCGGGGCGGTCGTACTTCTCCTCGAACTCTCCGATGAGCCGGCCCATCTTCGCGTACCAGTCGTTGAGCATGCGCTGCATGTCGTCGGCGATCTGCGACGGGTCCGTCGGACTGTACACGTGATAGTACCCGCCCTGCTCGTAGTTGATCTGCTCTTTCTGGATGAAGCCGGCCTTCAGGAGCCGTTGGACCGCGCGGTAGGCGGTCGAGCGCTCGCGGTCGACGCGCTCGGCGACCTCGTCTATCGTGAGCGACTCCTCCGCCGAGACCAGCGTCCGGTAGCAGTCCTTGTCCAACTGCTTCAGGCCGTGGAAACACTCGAGTAACCCCTCGCACTCCATGTCCCGCTGGAGCTGTTCGGACATCGAATCGGGCATTTTACGCGAGAAAAGAGGCTCTCCGTCGATAAAAGTGTTGTGTGTAAAAAGCACAATTCCACGGATTCGGCCGGGCGGACGGTCGTCGACCGCGACGCCGTCGACGGAAGCCGGGCCGAAACGGGGTCGCTACTCCTCGTCGGCGTCAGCGTCGTCGGCGTCAGCGTCGTCGGCGTCCGCTTCGTCGTCGTCGGCGTCGAGACCCGCCGCCTCGAACGCGGCCTCGACCTCCTCGACCGGGACCGTCCGGAAGCCGTCGGCCTCCGTCACGGTCGCGACCGCGAGGTCCGAGGGCTCGAACTCGTCGTCGTGGGCGGCCAGCGCCGCGACGGCGAGTTCGATGCCGGCCTCGAGCGAGAGGTCGTCGCTCCACTCCTCCTCGAGGTGGCCTTGGATCTCCTGGCGGCCGCCGCCGATGACGGTCGCCTTCCACTCGTTGGGGGTGCCCGAGGGGTCGGCGGCGAACAGGCGCGGCTCGCCGTCGTCGATGCCGCCGATGAGGAGGGCGGCGCCGTACGGCCGGGTACCGCCGCGCTGAGTGTTCTCCTGGATGTGGTCGGTGACGAACTTCGTCAGCGTCTCGACGCCGACGGGCTCGCCGTATCGGAGGCGGTTCCCCTGCGACTGGCGGCGTGCGAGGTCGATCAGCTGGCGGGCGTCGGCGACGTGGCCCGCGCTCGCGGTGCCGACGTGGTCGTCGAGCTTGTGGAGCTTCTCGATGCTCTCGGCCTCCATCAGCGACGAGGAGGGGCGGGACATCGCGACGAAGACGACGCCGTCGGTCGTCCGGACGCCGACGCTCGGCGCGCCGCGAGAGACCGCCTCCCGGGCGTACTCCACCTGGTAGATTCGACCGTCCGGCGAGAACAGCGACGTGCCGCGGTCGTACGCCTGCTGGTCGTTGTTCCCCATCATCGTCGATCACCCGCTCGCGCGGTGTCGCGCTCGCTCATTACCGCTCCTTACGCCGCGGCGTTGAAAAAGCATCCGTAACCGGTACGTCTCGGAGCCTCCGCAACCCCGGGTCCGGCGGCCCGCCGGTCGCCGGAACGGTCCTTCCGGAGAATCACCTCGCGTCCGTCGCTAAGCGGCGACGCGGCCCCCGGTTCCGCCGGCGACGGATATATCCACGCACGTCGCGTAACGCGCATGACATTGACGCTCACACGAACCACAGCCGCGCTGTTGGCCGCGCTGACGATCCTGTCGGCCGTCGGCGGGGCGTTCGCGGTCGGCGGGGCGGCGGCGGTACCGGACGCGCGGATCACCGTCGGGGAGATCGACGTGTCCCCGAACCCTCCGACCGCCGGCGAGCGGACGGCGCTGAACGTCACCGTCTCGAACTCCGGGGGAAGCGACGCGGCGGCGAACGTCACCGCGGTGCGCGTCCGCGACGCCGACGGAGACGTGCTCGACAGCGTCTCGGGCGTCGGCGCCCTCTCCGCCGGCGACTCGCTCGACGCGACGCTCTGGACGACGTTCGCGGAGCCGGGTGAGAAGCGGCTCACCGTCGAGGCCGTCGCGAACCAGTCGACCAGCGGCGAGTTCGTCACCGTCACCCGCGACACCGTGATCGAGGTGCGGCCGATCGAGGTTGCGCTCGACCTCCGGACCCGCGCGCTCGACCCCGAGGACCTCCGGAGCGACGACGGGAGCCAGGGCGCGGCCGCCGACCTCGGCGTCGGCGGCATCCAGGGCATCTTCGGCGGTGGCGGCGGCCTCGACGCGAGCACCGACGGGCGGCAGGGCGAGGCGTCGCCGCCGGTCCCCGACTCGCCCGTCGAGGTGACCGTGGTCAACACGGGCACGACGACCGCCGATCGCGTCAGCCTCCGCGCCGTCGGGACCGCGGTCGACGGCGGCGGAACCGGCACCCCGGGCGACGCCGGCGCCGGAGGCGAGGGTGACGAGACCGTCTCCGCCGGCCCGTTCGTCGTCGGGGACGTGGCGCCCGGCGAGGAGCGGCAGGTGATCGTCGACCTCGGGCCGCTCGACCGGCGCTCGGAAGTGACGGTCACCGCGACCTTCCGCGCCGACACCGACGCGCGCGACGACCGCGGGGCCGACCGCACCGCGGTGTCGACGGTGACGTACCCGGTCCGCGAGGCGACGCCGACCGTGACCGACGCGACGGTCCGCGATGGGGAGGACGGCGCGGTCGTCGTCGACGCCAACCTCGGTAACGCGGGCAGCGGGGAGATGACGGGGGCGGTCGTCTCGGTCGGCGACGCGCCCGGCGTCGAGCCGACTCCAGCCGGCGGCGAGTACTTCGTCGGGACGCTCGGCGCCGGCGACTTCGTCGGCTTCGAGCTCGAACCGACGGTGAACGCCTCGGTGGCCGAGGAGATCCCGATCCGCGTCACCTACACCGAGCGCGGCGTCCGGTACACGGAGACCCTGCCGGTAGCGGCGCCGGAGCCGGCCGACGAGACCGATACCGGCGGCGCGCTCGGCCGGATCGGCGTCGGCGGCGTGGGATCCGCGGGCGCCGTCGCGGGCGGTCTCGCGCTCGTCGGTCTCGCCGGCGCTGTCGGCGCCGCGGTCAGGAGCGGACGTATCGGCGGCTCGACGGGACGACGAGACGGGTCGGCGCCGTGAGCGGGGACTCCGCGGACGGACGGACGAGCGACGCCGACGCTTCCCCGAACGATCGTGTCGACGTTCCCCCGAACGATCGTGCCGCCCGCGACGCCCCCGTGCGCGACGACTACGGCGTCGCGCTCCGGGGCGTGGTCAAGCGGTACCCGAGCGGGGGCGGCGAACCGGTCGTCGCGCTCGACGACGTCGACTTCGCGGTCAGGCCCGGCGAGTTCGTCGCGGTCGTCGGCCCCAGCGGCTCCGGGAAGTCGACGCTGTTGAACGTCCTCGGGCTGCTCGACGACCCGACCGCGGGACGGCGACTCCTCGACGGCACCGACGTCACGAGCCTCTCGGTGGCCGAGCGCACGCTGGCGCGCAAGGAGTCGATCGGCTTCGTCTTTCAGGACTTCCACCTGCTGCCGACGCTGACCGCCGTCGAGAACGTCGCGATGCCGACCGCGTTCGACCCCGGCGACGCGAGCGACCGAGCCGCCGACCTGCTCTCCCGGTTCGGGCTGGGCGACCGGCTCGGCCACGAGCCGAGCGAGCTCTCCGGCGGTCAAAAGCAGCGCGTCGCCATCGCCCGTGCGCTGATCAACGAACCCGCCGTGCTGCTCGCGGACGAGCCGACGGGGAACCTCGACACCGACACGGGGAAGTCGATCCTCGCGGAGTTCGAGCGCGTCAAGGCCGAGGGCGTCGCCGTCGTCGCGGTCACGCACGACCCGCTCGTCGAGGAGTACGCCGACCGCGTCGTCGACCTCACCGACGGGGTGTTGACGGGCGGGCTTCCGGACGACGGGGGATCGGGGGTCGACGACGAGACGGAAGCCGGCGACGGTGCGGAAGCCGGCGACGGGGCGGAAGCCGACGACGGGGCGGAAGCCGACGACGAGGCGGACCCCGCGAGTAACCGGACCGACTGGGGTGGCAGATGAGCGGTGAGAACCGATGAGCGGCGGTGAGCCATGACCGACGGGAGTCGGAACGCGAACGGTCTCTCCGGTTGGCTCCGGGGGTGGCGCCCCGCGGTGTCGATGGCGTCGCGGAACCTCCGGCGAAATCGGGTGCGGACCGTGCTGGCGGTGTTGGGCGTCTGTATCGGCGTGCTCGCGGTCGCGGCGCTCGGCATTTTCGGGAACGTCCTGGCGCTTGGCGCCGACGACGCCATCGGCGACATCGGCACGCAGGTCGTCGTCTCCCCGAACACGGACGCCGGCGTCGAGTCGCTGTCGGACGCGGACGTCGCGTCGATCCGACGGGCGGTCGGCGAGCCCGCGGTGATCCCGCTGTACTCCGACAGCGCCACGGTCGCGCGGCAGGGCGATCAGACGTTCGCGACGGTGTACGGGATCGAGGAGCCCGCGCTCGCGTACGAGGCCGCCGAGGGTCGGCTCCCGGAACGGCACCGACGGGGCGCGATCCTCGGCGCGGGCATCGCCGAGGACCTCGGCGCCGGCGCGGGCGACACCGTCGAGATCGCGGGCTCGCAGGTGCGGGTGATCGCGGTGTTGGTCGAGAGCCAGACGTTCAGTCCGGTGGCGCCCGACGACGCGGTCTTCCTGCCGGAGTCGGCGTTCTCGGCCGACGGCTACGCGCAGGCGCTCGTCGTCGCCGACTCGGGCGCCGAGGCTCGGGCGGCCGCGGACGCGATCCGCGAGGCGGTGAACGCCCGCGAAAAGCGGGTGGACCTGTTCGAGTTGGCCGCCCTCGTCGACGAGATCAACGAGTTCTTCGACCTCCTCTCGACGTTCCTGCTCGGCCTGGGCGCCATCTCGCTGGTCGTCGCGGGCGTCTCGATCCTCAACGTCATGCTGATGAGCACCGTCGAGCGCCGGCAGGAGATCGGCGTGATGCGCGCCGTGGGGGTCGCGCGCCGCGACGTGTTGCGCGTCCTGCTCGCGGAGGCCGGGCTCATCGGTGCGGCCGGCGCCGCGGCCGGCACCCTGCTCACGGTCCTGCTCGTCGCCGGCCTCGTCGCCGCGACGCCCGCGGTCGACGCCGCGCTCGTGCTCGACCCGACGAACGGGTACTACCTCCTGCTCGCGCTCGGCTTCGGCGTCGGCGTCGGGATCGTCAGCGGCGCGTACCCGGCGTGGAAGGCGGCCAACGAGCGGCCGGTCGAGGCGCTGCGGAATTGAGCCGAGACCGACCGAGAGATCCACGCCTTCGCTCGACTCGTCAACCGAACGGCGCGCCGGCGAGCGCCCGCGGGGCGCGAGCCGACCGCGAGGGAGTCAGTCGCCCGAAGCGGAGCGAGGGCGACTGACAGGGCGAGAGCGAAGCTCTCGCTTGCAGCCGGACGTAGTCCGGCGACGAGGCCGGGGAGGCGTGCGGTGCTGTGCGGGGCGGTGCGGTGAGGGGCGGGGCGGGGCTCAAAGGGGCAGTCGCGAGGACGAAGACGGGCGACGCAAGGACCGCAGGAGCGAACGAAGCGAGCGACGAGGACCGCAGCGAGCCCATCGAGTCCTCGCGACTGGGGCTTTGGAAGCGTTCCCCGTCGAGACTCGACTGATCATGGCCCCAGATCGACTTCTGCGTGCGGCGGGACGACCGACGACCACGGCCCTCCGAGACGTCCGCACGTCACCGCATCTCATCGGCGACGCCCCGGCGAGAGGACTGCTCGCGCTGGGAGTCGTCGGCCTCCCCCTGCTCGCCTCTCTCGGATTCGCGTTCGGGCTGAACACCGGAATCTCCCTGTGGTAGATCGCGCTGGCGCTCGGGATCGCCGTCGCGGCGGGGGATCGCGAGTGCGGGCGTCGTCCCGACCGTCGGCTCGCTGTGGCTCGTCGGCTGCTGGTGGTTCGCGTTCCTCCGCTCGTCGGTTATATCACGGGTAACTGGACGGGCGCGGGCCGGTACACGTATCCGCGAATGCTGGGATACGGGTACCAATCCGCGCGTAGGGAGCTGCTCGGCGGAATCGAACTCGGCGTCAGACTCGGGCTGCAGTTCGCGGTCGTCGCCGGGCTCGCCGGGTACCCGGTTGGGATGGCTATCGGTCGACTTTCGACGCATACAAACGAATCTCGATAGGCGCAGCCGCCCGCTTATAAACAGTTGACTCTGGATCGACGGCGAACACTTCCGAAGCCCCAGCCGGGAGGGCGGCGCACGCTCGCTGTCGTTCGAGACGCCGAGGGCGTCTCGTGGTGACGAGAGAGCGAAGCTCTCTCGAACCACGCTCCTCGTCGCTCGTTTCACTCGCTCCTGCGGTGCTTACGTCGTCATCAGAACGCTTCGCGTTCTGATTGGCTCACGAGAGCTTCGCTCTCGTGAACGCCTGCGCCGCCCTCCCGGCTGCCCCTTTGAGTCCCGCCCCGCGCCGCACAGCAACCGCACCTCACACCTCCCCAGCCTCGTCGCCGGCGGCGACGCCGCCGGCTGCCAGAGGCGCGTCGCGCCTCGCTGCCGCTCGCTCCCTCCGGTCGCTCGCGGCGTCCCCCGCGCGTGCGACTCGCAGCCTGATGGCTGCTCGTCGGCACGCGCCACCGCAGTTTTAATTGAAAAAAATCGCCGCCCTGCCGAAGACGCCTCTCTAAACGCCGCGGCCCTGGAGCTTCTCTTCCTCCTTCATGTCCTCGTTGGACTGGCCCTTCATCCCCTTCCCGGTGCCGCTCGCGATCCGGGCGAGCTCGTCGGGGTCGTCCCAGTTGTTGACGGCCTCGACGATGGCGGTGCCCATCGCCTCGGGGTCCTCCGCGCCGAAAATGCCGGATCCGACGAAGATGCCGTCGCAGCCGTGGTACATCATCAGGGCGGCGTCCGCGGGCGTCGCGATGCCGCCGGCCGCGAAGTTGACGACCGGGAGCCGGCCGGCCTCGGCCGTCTCGTGGACGAGGTCGCGCGGGGCGCCGTGTTCTCGGGCCCACTTCTCGCGCTCCTCGTAGTTGAGGCCGCTGAGCGTGCGGATCTGGTTTTTGATGGTGCGCTGGTGTTTGACCGCCTGGTTCACGTCGCCGGTGCCGGCCTCGCCCTTCGTCCGGATCATCGCCGCGCCTTCGCGGACCCGGCGGAGCGCCTCTGGGAGGTTGCGCGCGCCGCAGACGAACGGGGAGGTGAAGTCGCGCTTGTCGGTGTGGTACTCGTCGTCGGCGGGCGTCAGCACCTCGGACTCGTCGATCATGTCGACGCCGAGCGACTCCAGGATCTCCGCCTCCTTGCGGTGGCCGATCCGCGATTTGCCCATCACCGGGATCGACACCTCGTCGATGATCTCCGGGACGCGCTCGGGGTCGGGCATCCGCGCGACGCCGCCGCGCTTTCGGATGTCCGCCGGGACGTGTTCGAGGACCATCACCGCGACCGCGCCGGCGTCCTCCGCGATGCGGGCCTGTTCGCGGTTGACGACGTCCATGATCACGCCGCCCTTCTGCATCCGCGCGAAGCCGCGCTTGACCAGCTCGGTCCCCCGCTTCAGCTCCTCCAGATCCGTTGCCTCTGGCATGGATACAGGTTGGGTCGCCGGCCACTTAACGGGTCGCTTTCGGGCGGATGGACCGGCCGAAACGCGCGTTCGCGGCCCGTCCAATCACCGCGCGTGGGACCCGTCCGATCACGGCGGGCCGGGCCGGACGGCTCGCCGCGCACGGTGCCCGATCGATCGCCGCGTGCCTCGCCACCGCAACCGCGAAGTCCCTCCCCGTTCAAAGCCCGTCCGTGACCACCGGAGCCATCCTCGCCGGCGGGCGCTCGACGCGCTTCGGCGACGCCGACAAGGCGGTCGCCGAGCTCGCCGGCGTGCCGATGATCCGCCGGGTCGCGGACCGGCTCGCCGGAGCGGACGACCCGGTCCCGCCCGGCGCCGACCGCGCGGCCGGCGGCGACCCGGTCGTCGACGAGCTCGTCGTCAACTGTCGCCCCGATCAGCGCGAGGCGATCGCCGAGGCGCTGGCCGGGTTCCCGCTCCCCGTCCGCTGGGCGCTCGACGACGAGCCCGACCTCGGGCCGCTGGCCGGGATCCGGAACGCCTGCCGGGCCGCGACCGACCCGTACGCGGTCGTCGTCGCCTGCGACATGCCGTTCGTCGACCCGGGCTTCCTCGACCACCTCCGCGAGGCGGCCGCCGACGCCGAGGCCGCGGTCCCGCGGCTGGAGGACCGCTGGTACCAGACGACGCAGGCAGCGTACGCGACTGGCCCCGCCGCGGCCGCCTGCGACCGCGCGCTCAACCGCGGCGAGCGGAAGGTGCTCGCGCTCGTGGACCGAGTCGACGAGGTCGTCGTCGGCGACGAGGCTATCCGGTCGCTGACGACCGAGCGCACCTTCACGAACGTCAACACGCGGGAAGAGCGGGACGACGCCGAGCGGGCGATCGCCGCCGCGGTCGACGCGGAGTGAGCCGTCGCCTCGCCTCTCGGAACCTCGTACGCCTCCGCGCTACTTTTTCAGGACCTCGTACGGCTCCGCGCTATTCCTTGAGGACCTCGTACGCCTCGTTGAGTCGCTTGAACGCCTCCTCGTCGCCGTCCTCGCCGTCCGGGTGGAGCCGCTTCGCGCGCTCTCGGTAGCGCCGCCGGACCGCCTCGCCGTCCGCCGTGCGGTCGAGCCCGAGCGTCTCGTACGCCTCGCGCTCGGTCATCCGGTCGGCGGCGGGCGCCCTGTCGCGGGGGTCGCCCGTTCCGGACGCGCCGGAGCCGAACCGCCCTCCGGCCCCGCGGGCACCGCCGCACGGAACCGCGTGGGTAACAAAGAGGGGCGCCAGAT
>NZ_SGXU01000029.1:0-30213 GCF_005435015.1 Halorubrum sp. SP9 | reverse complement strand
GTCGGCCGACCGGAGCGAAGCGGAGGGAGGCCGACGAGGCTGGGGAGGCGTGAGGCGCTGTGCGGAGCGGTACGGGGTGGGGCTTTGGAGGAGCTCCACGTCGATCTGGTGGTGGTCACTCCGCCGAATCCCGGTGAGTCACTAGCTCAGTCGAGGAGTCCGAACTGGACCGCGGATTCCACCTAAATCGCGCAGCCGACCTCGCGGTACATGTAGTGGGTCATCACGTAGACTCCGAGGATGATGCCCGCGCCGGCGAGGAAGGAGTGGACGGACAGCAGCGCGACCCCGGAGAAGAGGTTCGCGATGTTGCAGCCGGCGGCGAGCCGCGAGCCGACGCCCATCAGCAGGCCGCCGACCGCGTAGTTCGGCACGCGGTTCAGCTTCGGCTTCCGGATCCGGAAGTCGCCGGAGGCGTACGCGGCGACGAAGGAGCCGACGATCAGCGACGCGATCATCAGCATGTCGATGGTGAGCGAGATGTTCCCGTCGCGGAACAGGATCGACCCCCAGTACTCGACGCTCGCGACGTCGAACCCCGCCCCGGCGAGGAGGTAGCCGGCCCAGCGCGCCTCGCTGCCGGTGATCGCCCAGTGGCCGTGGACCGAGAACCAGAGGCTCGCGACGAGCGCCATCGCGACGCCCGCGGTCCGGGCGTCCCACGAGTCGCGGAGGCGGACCGTCACCGGGCGGTCGTCGTCGCGGAGGCCGCGCACGTACTCGACGGTGCCGTCGGCGATGCCGCGCAGGCCGATCGCCACCGACGAGAGCAGCCGCGAGCCGCCGAGCGCGGCCTGCGCCCGTGCGTCGGCGGCGACGCCGGTGCCGCCGGACGGGTCGTCCGGGAGCTGGCTACGTCCCTTCACGAACGCGTAGGCGACCGTCCCCACGGCGACCGCGAGCGCGCCCGTGACCGCCGGCGAGAAGGGGAGCGCGAGGTACAGCGTCTGCCCCTCGAACGGGTTCAGCGTCTGGAAGTAGTACGTCTCCGCGACCGGGAACGCGAACGCGAAGAGGACGTAGCCGACGAACATGAACAGGAGGACGAGCCAGAACTGGAGGTACCCCTGTCCCGCGCGGTACAGCGTCCCCGACGCGCAGCCGCCGGCCAGCGTCATCCCGAGCCCGAAGACGAAGCCGCCGAACACCGACCCCAGCCCCCACGCGGGGGTCCAGAAGCCGCGGAAGTAGCCGAACGTCGCCTGGAGGCTCCAGAAGACGGTCATCACGGCGATCCCGGCGAGCAGTCCCTTCAGCACGCGAGTGTCCTTGAACGCGACGAAGTCGCGGAAGGCGCTGACGAAACAGAAGCGCGCCTTCTGAAGCAGAATTCCGAAGGCGAGACCGACCGCGATCGAGACGCCGATGTAGCCGCTCGGCGAGAGTATCATTGCTCCTCGGTACCCGCTTCACGGGTAAAACGACGCCGGACACGGTAACGACGCCCCTCGATCACGGGACGACGCAATTATTGCCGCGAAGACGGACACGGGGCAACGACCCGGCAGGCCGGCGAGGCTTTTGCCGCGAAGCCGTTGGGGTGTGGCATGAGCGATGACTGCGGCTGCGGGACGACCGACACCGCCGAGGAGGGGACGGCGCAGTCCCCGCGACCCGCCAAAGGCGAGGAGCTGGCGAACGACGCCCGTCGGAACCCCTTCGCGGACGGCGTCGACCGGCGGCGCCTGCTTCAGGCCTCCGGGACCGTCGGCGCGACGGCCGCCCTCGCCGGGTGTTCCGGCGGTGGCGGCGGCGACGGCGGCGGCGAGGCCGTCCCGACGATGTTCGTGTTCAACAACGGGGACCGGACGCTGAGCGTCATCGACGCCGAGTCCGACGAGCTGGTCACCTCGGCGTTCCTCGGGACCACCGCCTCGTTCCCGGCCAACCAGTACACCACCGGCGTCGACTCCGACCACGACGTGCTCTGGCTCAACGTCGCCGGCGGCGTCCGCGCGGTCGACCAGCGCACCCTCGAGGAGCTGGCGTACATTGAGACCGGGTTCGGTCCGAACTACCCGAACCTGACGCCCGACGGCGAACACCTGCTTATCGCCTCCGGCGGCACGACCGGGATGGCGCCCGAAGGGGACGCGAACCACGCGATCTTCCGCGTCGACGCGAACCGCGAGAGCGACACCTTCGGCGAGGTGACCGCCGAGATCGAGACCGGCTACGTCGGCCCCTGCGACATGACGCTCGGCCCGAACGGCGACTACGCGTTCGTCGTCGACGTCGCCGACGAGGCGATCCGCGTGCTGAGCGTCGACCCGTTCGAGACGGTGACCCGGGTCGACGCCGGCGAGCCGGTCACCGAGGGGAACGTCCTCCCGTTCATGTGCACGGCCTCCTTCGACGGCGAGCTGCTCCTCGTCGAGAACGGCGAGGGGACGCTCGGCGGCGACCCCGAGGTGCCGCGCGAGGGCTCCGAGAGCGTCTGGGACATCTCCGACCCGGAGAACCCCGAGGAGATCGCGAAGATCACCCGCGACGAGGGGCTCCCGGGCGCGCCGATCACGAGCGAGGTCGCCCCGGACAACTCGGCGGCGTACCTGTTCATCCCGGGCGAGGGCGTCGGCGTGATCGACCTCGAGGCGAACGAGTACGCGACGACGCTCGACGTCGGCGGGAGCAGCATCGCCGGCGCGTGGGGACCGAACCGCGAGAAGCTGTACGTCCCGGTCCAGGACGCCAATCAGGTCGCGGTGATCGACCACGCGAACCGCGAGGTCGCGACGACGATCGGCGTCGGTGAGGCGCCGACGGGCGCCGCCGCGGGGACCGTTCGCCCCGAGAGCGACGCGGTGTCGAGCCTCCAGGCGTCGCTCGCCTCGCTCGGCGTCACGTTCGGCGACATGGAGGCGTCGTGGTGTATGGACGACCACTGTTACTGCGGCTAATGGTCGAAAAAACCCCGGAGACCGACGACGACGGAAGCGGCGACGCGACGCGTCGCGGGCTGCTCCGCGCCGCGGCCGGCGCGACGGTCGCCGGCGCGGCGAGCACGGCCGGCTGCCTGAGCGTCACGACGCCGGCCGACGTGGCGGCGGAGTACGCGGTGACGGGCAACGTCGCCCACTTCGTCGGCCCGAGCTGGCCGGCCGAGCACCGCGACGACGCCGTCGTCCTCGACGCGCGGAACGCCGAGCGGTTCCGCGAGGAGCGCATCTACGGCGCCCGCCGCGTCCCCTTCGACGCGATCACGAGTCAGCGTAGCACCGACGACGGCGCGGTTCCGGACGCCGACGCCGTCGCGGCCGCGTTCGGGTCGGTCGGCGTCGCGCCGGACGACGACGTGCTCGTGTACGGGGCGAGCGTCGGCTCCCGGGTCACCCGGACCGCGTTCGCCCTCGCGGCGATCGGCCACTCCGGCGCGATCAAGGCGTTGAACGGCGGGCTCGACGGCTGGAACGGTCGGCTCGGGACGGGGACGAGGCGGGAGGTCTCGACGACTGACTACGAGGCCGACCCCGCGCCGTCGGCGTGGGTCACTCGCGAGTGGCTCGCCGAGCGGGTCGGCTCGTTCAACGACGGCGGCCCCGGGCTGGTCGACGTACGGGTGCCAGAGGCGTACCTGGCCGCGGCCGGCTCCGCCGCGCTGAACGACGACCACGAGCGCCACGGCCACATCCCGGGCGCGATCGACGTCCACTGGGTGGGGAACGTCTCCGGCCGCCGGATGACGGAGCCGGGACGGCTCGTCCAGCTGTACGAGGGCGAGGCGGGGCTCGACCGGAGCGAGACGGTCGTCGTGTACGGCGACGACAACGTGGACCCGACCTCGACGTGGCTCACGCTGCGGGCGATCGGCTTCGAGGACGTCCGCGTCTACGACGGCGGTTTCAGCGAGTGGGCGAACGCGGACGACCGGGGGCGACACCCGGTCGAGACGGCGACGAACGTCGTGGTCGAGACCGAGGGGAGCGTCGGCGGCGACGACAACAGCGGCGACTTCTCCTGTACTGGATGAGATGAGCCGCGACGGCCCGATCGACGGGGACGCGGGCGACGCACCCGGTCGCGTCGTCGCGGTCCCCTGCGAGGGCGCGGACGTCTTGGCGCTGTTCGCGCTCGCCACGGGCGAGCCGCTCGGTTCGGTCCCGGTCGGCAGCCACCCGGTCCACGCGACGACGACTGCCGACCGGACGCTCGTCGCGACCATGGGCGAGCGATCGGTGACGGCGGTCGACCCCGGCGGCGAGGTGACCCGCGTCGACACCGGCGTCTTGGGCCCCTCGCACTTCGCGAGCGCGAACGGCGATCTGTACGTCTCCTGTTCGGCCGGCGACGCGCTCGCGGTGATCGACCCGGTGGAACTGACACTCACTGGCCGGGTCGGCGTCGGCGCGGAACCGCACGAACTCGCCGTCGGTCCCGACGAACGATGTCTCTACAGCGGCAGCCGCCGCGACGGCGTCGTCGACGTCGTCGATACCGCGACTCGCGAGCGGCTCGGGACGGTCGACGCGGGTCCGGAGGCGAGGGTACAAGGCGTCGCGCTCGCGCCCGACGGGCACCGCGGGTACGCCGTCGACCAGGACGGGAGCCGGATCGTCGTCTTCGAGCCGGCCGGTCACGGAGGCGAAGAGCCGGACGCGCCCGCGACCCGAGTCGGCCACGTTCGCAACGCGGCCGCGGTCGGCGCGGACCCGTACGACCTCGTCGTCACCGCCGATCGCGTGTTCGTCCCGGGGAGAGCCGACGGGACGGTCCACGAGTTCTCGCCGGACCTGACGCTCGAAGCGGTTCACGAGGGGTTCTCCCGCCCGGTCGACCTGTTCAAGACGAACGGTCGGTGGTGGGTGCTCGACGCCGAGGCCGCCCGGCTGCGGTCGATCGACGGCGCGGTCGTCGACACGAGCGCACCGGGGCTCGTCGCGGCCCCGGTGGGCGGCGGCCGGCTCCTCGTGTCTCACTACGACGACGACCGGATCTCGCTCGTCGACGTCGCGGACGGGACCGTCTGGACCGCCGACACGCCGGCGTACCCGTTCGGCGCGGTCGTGGTCTGACGCGTCACAGACCGCGGGGAACCCTGCCGGAGTCGCCGCCGTAATCTCCCCGTTCGCCGTCCCCGCTGTATGAAGGTCGCATACGTCTTCGCGACGGCCGGACAGACCATCGACTACGTGCTCGGGGACATGATCCTGCCGCAGCTGGAGGCCGGCGCGCACGGCGCAGACGTGGTCGGCATGTTCTTCTTCCACGACAACACGTACGCGCTCCGGGAGGACGACCCGCTCGGTCAGCGCCTGGCGGACGTCGCCGCCGAGCAGGAGATCCTGCTCATGCTCTGTGACCAGTGTGCGACCCGCCGCGGGCTCGCGGAGTACGACCGCACCGACGAACACGGCCGCGACCGCTACGAGCCGACGAACACCGTCGAAGGCGCCACGGTCGGCTGCTTCCCCGACCTCTACGAGGCGCTCGGCGAGGTCGGCGTCGACCAGGTCATCACGCTGTAGCTGGCTTGTACTGGGGGATTTGAACAGTCTCGCACCGTTTTTATATCGGCTTCGAACGACAGCGCGGGTCACGTCCACGCCGAGCTCGTCTTCGAACTGCTGTTCGGCGGACGGGAGCGGGGGGCGCGAGCGACCCCGCGTGGAAGACAGTCATCGAGTTTTTGCTCGTTGCCCATCTTGCCCCGGTACGGACGCGAGCTTCGACGCACAGCTCCGGGCAGAGAGCGTGGAAGTCACACGGACGGACGCGTCGCTCCCCGAAGCTGTAGACGAGATCGGTTCGATTCACAAAGCCGCTGACCACCTTCGGCCGGTCGCTCCGCAACCACTAAACGCGGCTCGCTCCTTGCTCCGGTAATGGCCGACTGGACGGAGAAGTACCGCCCGAGCACGCTCTCGGAGGTGCGCGGCAACGACAAGGCCCGCGACGCGTTCGCGGAGTGGGCCCGCTCGTGGGACGACCACCGCGAGGCGGTCGTCCTCCACGGGAGCCCGGGCGTCGGGAAGACGAGCGCGGCGCACGCGCTCGCGAACGACATGGGATGGGAGACCGTCGAGCTCAACGCCTCCGACCAGCGCACCGCCGACGTCATCGAACGGTCCGCGGGGCGGGCCGCGCGCAACGCCACCCTCGGCGGGAGCGCGGCCGGCGGCGGGGCGGCCGGCGGCGACACCGCCTCCCGGCAGCTCGTCATCCTCGACGAGGCGGACAACATCCACGGCAACTACGACCGCGGCGGCGCGAGCGCGATCACGGAGCTGGTCAAGGAGTCCGGCCAGCCGATCGTGCTCATCGCCAACGATTACTACGACATGTCGCGGGGGCTCCGGAACGCGACCCAGGAGATCGAGTTCCGCGACGTCTCCGCGCGCTCGATCGTCCCCGTCCTCCGCGACGTCTGTCGCAAGGAGGGGATCGAGTTCGAGTCCGACGCCCTCCAGCGGATCGCGGAGGGGAACCGCGGTGACCTGCGGGGCGCGATCAACGACCTTCAGGCCGCGACGCAGGGCCGCGACTCGATCGCGGTCGAGGACGTGGTCACCGGCGACCGCGACAAGGCGCTGGGGCTGTTCCCGTTCCTCGACGCCGTGTTGAAAGAGGAGTCCGCGGAGGAGGCGCTCCAGTCGGCGTACGCCGTCGACGAGACGCCGGACGACCTGACGCGGTGGATCGAGAACAACCTCCTCGACGTGTACGAACCGGCGGAGGCGGTCCGCGCGTACGACTTCCTCGCCAACGCGGACGTGTGGCTCGGCCGGGTCCGCGCCACGCAGAACTACACCTACTGGCGGTACGCGACCGACAACGCGGCCGCGGGCGTCGCGGCGGCCCGCGACGGCGAGAAGGGCGGCTGGACGCGGTACGGCCGGCCGCAGTTCTGGTCGTCGTCGGACGCGACGGCGGACGAGGTCGTCGACAAGGTCGCGGCCGCGAGCGGCTGTAGCGTCGCGACCGCCCGCCGCGAGGTATTGCCGTTCCTCCAAGCGGTCACCCACCACTGTAAGCCCCGCGAGCTGACCGTCGCGATGGCGGCCGCCTACGACCTCGACGAGGCCGCCGTCGCCTTCGTCACCGGCTCCGGCGAGTCGACGAACAAGGTGGCGTCGATCGTCGAGGACGCGCAGGCACGGCGCGACGAGCTGATCGAGGAACACGCGGACGGCGCCTTCGCGTTCGACGGCGCGGCTCGGGAAGGCGAGGAAGGCGACGCGGCCGCGACCGACGAGACGGACCGGGGCGGATCCGAGGCGACTTCTGCCGGAAGCGACGGAGGCGACTCGGACGCGGAATCCGACGCCGAGACCGGCGCGTCGAACGAGGAGGACGACGACGACCAGGCCGGACTCACCGACTTCATGTGAGTCGGGCGCGGCCGCCGGCTACCGCTCTCCGCCGCCGCTGACCGGAGCCGAGTTCGGGTCAGAGTCGCGTTCGCTCGCCTCGGGGGCGTCGAGCGAATCGCCGACGACGAACTCGAACCGCGCGCCGCCCTCGCGGCCCTCCGCCACCGACACCGTCCAGTCGTGCGCCTCCGCGATCCGCTCGACGATCGCCAGTCCGAAGCCGGTGCCGTCGGGCGCCGTCGTGTGGCCCGGCTCGAAGACGGCCTCCCGCTGCTCGGGGTCGATCCCCGGGCCGTCGTCCGCGACGTAGAACCCGTCCTCCGTCCGCCCGACCCGGACGCGGACCGCGGCGTCGTCGGGTTCCGTCGGGGCGCCGTCCGCGTTCGGTCCCGCACGCGGCGCGAACGTGCCGGGCGCGACGCCGTCTCCGGGCGCCGACTCGTCGTCGATACCGGCGTCCGCCGGTTCGTCCCCGTCGGGCACGCCATGTTCGATCGCGTTCCGGAAGAGGTTCTCGAGGGCCTGTCAGAGCCTGTCGGCGTCGCACGGGACCGTCGGGAGCGCCCCGTCGACGACGAGCGCGGCGTCGGCCGGTTCGCCGGCGGTCCCCCACGCGCTCTCGACGACCGATCGCAGGTCGGTCGGCTCCGTCGACTGGACCGTCTGCCCCTCCCGGGCCAGCGTCAGGAGGTCGCCGACGAGGTCGTCCATGCGGTCGAGCGCGTCGAGGGCGCGGTCCAACCGCTCGCTCGACGCCTCGCCGTCGAGCTCGTCGGCCAGCTCGACGTTCCCGACCGCGACGGAGAGCGGGTTCCGGAGGTCGTGGCTCACGACGCTCGCGAACTCCTCGAGCCGTTCCCGCTGTCGCTCCGGCCGCCGCCGTCGCTCCACGCGGTCGTCCGCGAGGAAGAGGTATCCGACCACGTCGCCGCCCTCGGTCGTCCGCCCGCGCTCGTGGACCCACTGTGGCTCCCCGTGGGGCCCGACCCGATACACGACGTCGACCGGGCCCGCTTCCAGCGCCTCTCGGAGCCGGTCGCAGTCCTCGTCGACCACGCAGTCGAACCACCCGCCGTCCGGCCGTTGCGGTGCGTCGAGCCCCGGCTCCCCGGACGCCTCGACCACCAACCGGGACGGGTCGCCCTCGGGGCGACGGTACGCTATCCCGGGGCGCCGTTCCATGGGTCGCGGCACGTGTCACCGAGGCGACTCGGCCAGGATAAATCTTACTCGGCTATCACTTGTCAGACGCTGAGATAAAGTTCCCGGCTCGCGAAATAATCGATAGCGGGCGGGATCGCCGGGAGAACTTTGTCGCGTCCGCCGATCGATCGTCGCATGCGCGCAGCGATCCTGCGGGAGTACGGCGAACCGCTCGAGATTCGGACGGTTCCCGACCCCGGACCCGAGCCCGACGGCGCCGTCGTCCGCGTCGACGCCTGCGGCGTCTGCCGCAGCGACTGGCACGCCTGGGCCGGCCACGGCGAGTGGGCGGACGATCGGGTGCCGCGCGGACAGATACTCGGCCACGAGCCGGCCGGCGAGGTCGTCGCCGTCGGCCGCGAGGTCGAGCGATTCCGAGCGGGCGACCGGGTTGTCGTCCCCTTCTCGCTCGGCGACGGTACCTGCCAGTACTGCCGTCGCGGGGCCGGGAACGTGTGCGAGGGCGGCCGCGCGTTGGGGTTCGAGCCGGAGGCGCCGGGCGCGTTCGCGGAGCGCGTGGCCGTCCCGACGGCCGACTACAACCTCGTCGAGCGCCCCGAGTGGCTCGACGCGACCGCGGCGGCGGCGCTCGGCTGCCGGTACATGACCGCGTATCACGCGCTCGCGGAGCGCGCGACCGTCGGCGGCGGCGACGCCGTCGCGGTCCACGGCTGCGGGGGCGTCGGGCTCTCCGCGGTCCAGATCGCCGCGGCGCTCGGCGCGCGCGTCGTCGCGGTCGACGTCGACGACGACGCCCTCGCGCTCGCGACCGAGTTCGGCGCGGACGCCGCCGTGAACCCGGCGTCGCTCCCGGAAGAGAGCTCCGTCCCCGAGCGCGTCCGCGCGCTTACCGACGGCGGCGCAGACGTCTCGCTCGACGCCCTGGGGATCGCGGAGACCTGCCGTAACTCCGTCCGGTCGCTGCGGCCGCGCGGCACGCACGTCCAGGTCGGGCTCACGACGGACGCCGAGCGCGGCGAGGTGTCGCTGCCGACGGACTGGATGACGCGGTGGGAGATCTCCTTCCTCGGGTCGCGGGGGATGCCGCCGACGAGCTACCCGGACCTGTTCGCGCTGATCGAGGCGACGGGGATCGACCCCGGCGCGCTCGTCGCCCGCGAACTGTCGCTGTCGGAGGTCTCGGACCGGATAGCCGCCATGGACGAGTACGACGTGCGGGGCGTCGAGGTCGTCACCGACTTCGGCGGCTGACCGTCAGCGCTCCCGATCCGCGCCGAGCCCGGGGATCGCGACCCGGTCGTCGACGCGCTCCATGAACTTCGACGCCGTGAGCACGAGCGCGAGGTACATCGCGCCGAGCACGAGGAAGACGGTGGTGTACCGGAAGGTCTCCGTCGCGACCCGGTTCGCCAAGTAGTACAGCTCCGGGACCGTAATAAAGCCCGCGAGCGACGAGTACTTGATCAGGTAGACGAACTCGTTCGTCCACGAGGGGATCGCGTACCGGAGCGCCTGCGGAAGCACCACGTAGTATATCGACTCGAGCTTCGAGAGCCCGATCGCCCGCCCCGCGGTGATCTGTCCCTCGTCGACGCTCTCGACCGCCCCGCGGATGTACTCGGCCTGGTAGGCGGCCCCGTTGAGGGTGAACCCGAGGATCGCGACCCAGACCACGTCGCGGGGAAACACGCCCGACAACGCCGCGGGCACGGACGCCGCGAGGTTCAGCCCGTAGTAGAGCACGAACAGCTGCGCGAGCAGCGGCGTCCCGCGCAACAGCTCGGTGTACCCCAGCGAGAGCCACGCCGAGAACCGGCCGTACACCCGCGCGACCGCCAGCGGCACGGCGATGAAGAAGCCGCAGACGAGGCTCGCGCCGGTGATGACCACCGTGAGCCACGTCCCCTGTGCGAGGGTCGGCGTGAGCCCGACCACGAACGCGACGTCGGGCGCAACCGCGGCGAGCCCCGGCACCGCGGCGAGCGCGCCCTCGACGGCGTCCGGCGCGACGAGCGGCTCGCCGACCGGGGCGATCACGCCGCCGAGCCATCGGTTGACCCAGCTGACGACGAGCCAGCCCCAGAACAGCGCCCCGGCGGCGACGAGGAGGATTCGACCGACAGACGGGTCCGTATCGGCCACGCGCTCGCCGACCGTCCGCAGTCGCGTCGCCCCCGCCATCAGTCGTGGCTCGCGATGCGTTCGAGGAAGCGACCGGTTCGCTCCTTCTCGGGGCGTTCGAACAGCTGCTCCGGCGGGCCGCGCTCGACGACCCGCCCGTCGTCCAAGAACACGACCTCGTCGGCGACCGCCCGCGCGAAGCTCATCTCGTGGGTGACGACGAGCATCGTCATCCCCTCGTCGACCAACGCGCGCATCACCTCCAACACCTCGCCGATGAGCTCGGGGTCGAGCGCGCTCGTCGGTTCGTCGAACAGCATGAGCTTCGGCTCCATCGCCAACGCGCGGGCGATCCCGACGCGCTGCTGTTGGCCGCCCGACAGCTCCGCCGGGTACGACTCGAGCTGGTCGGCGAGGCCGACGCGCTCGAGCTGCGAGGTCGCACGCTCGCGGGCCTCGGCCGCTGAGAGTCCGAGCACGCGGCGCGGCCCGAGCGCGACGTTCCCGAGCGCGCTCAGGTGCGCGAACAGGTTGAAACTCTGGAACACCATGCCGACCTCGCGCCGGAGCCTGTCGACGTCGGTGTCGGGCGAGAGCACCTCCTCGCCGTCGAGGGTGATCGACCCCTCCTGCGCCTCCGCGAGCCGGTTGACACAGCGCAGCATCGTGGACTTCCCGGAGCCGGACGGGCCGATCAGCACGGTCACGTCGCTGCGGTCCATCTCGAAGGAGACCTCGTCGAGCACCTGCTCGTCGCCGTACCACTTCGAGACGTCGTTCACGCGGAGGAAGACGTCGTCACTCACGTCGACTCGCCCTCCGGGATCGCGTACCGGGTACCGAGGTAATCGAGCGCGCGGTTCGTCGTGAACGTGAGGACGAAGTAGATGCCACTGATGAACAGGATGACTTCGAGGACCGCGGTCGTCTGCTGCGTGAACAGGTCGTACCCGCGGGTCAGAAGCTCCGCGAGCCCGATCGCGAAGACGATACTCGTGTCCTTCAACACGATGGTGAACTCGTTTTGGAACCCCGGAATCGACCGCCGGAGCGCCTGCGGGACGACGACGTATCGAATCGACTCGAACCGCGAGAGCCCGACGGCCCGGCCCGCCTCCAGCTGGCCGTCGTCGACGCTCCCGAGCGCCGCGCGGAAGATCTGCGACTGGTACGCCGCGCTCCGCAGCCCCAGCCCCGCGATCCCCGCCGAGACCGCCGGCGAGATCGACCCGATACCGAGGTTCACCTGCGGGACGCCGACGACGAAGTAGATCACGAGGAGGATGACGACGATGGGCGTCCCGCGGAGGACGACGCCGACCGTCTCCACGAGCCGCTTCCAGCGCCCGTCGCCGTACACCTCCACCGCGCCGGCCGGGAAGCCGACGAGGAATCCGAGCAGGATCGACGCGACGGTGAGCCCGACGGTCAACAGGAGGCCGCCGCCGAGGTAGTCGACGTTCCGGAGGACGAACCACCAGTCGGCGGGGTCGCCGACGAGCCACCAGTCGATCGACTCGCTCACGGATCCGACTGTAGCGGCCGTCAGCGGCGTCTCACCGGCGGCAGTACTCGGGGCGAGAGCGCCGAGGCTGTCCGCCGCGGCGAGCGCGAGCGACCCCGGGGCCGACATCCTACTCCTGCCCGAACCAGGTGTTGGTTATCTCCTGGTACGTCCCGTCGTCGCGGACGGTCGCGAGCCCGTCGTTGAGCGCGGACTGTAACTCGGACTCGCCCTGCCGGAGGCCGAAGCCGAACCGCTCGCCCGTCTCCTCGACGAACGCGACCGTCACGTCGCGGTTCGCGGCGAACGTCTCCGCGACCGGGTTGTCGACGACGACGGCGTCGATGTTCCCGTTCACGAGGTCCTCGACCGCGAGGACGTAGCTGTCGTACGTCGAGAAGTTGCTCTCCGGGATGATCCCCTCCCCGACGAGGTTCGACTGTACCTGATCGGCGCCGGTGGTCCCGGACTGGGCGCCCACGCGGACGCCCTCGAAGTCCGCCCACCCCGACGGCTGGAAGTCGCCGCCCTCGCGGACGAGGATCGCCTGATCGGACTCCCAGTAGGGATCCGAGAAGGCGATCGTCTGCCGGCGCTCCTCGTTGATGGTCATCGCGGCGGCGATGACGTCGATCTCCTCGTTCTGCGTGAGCGCGGGGATCAGCCCGTCGAAGTCGAAGGTGGCCCACTCGCCGAGCTCGTAGTCGGTCTCGGCGACGACCGCCTCCAGCAGGTCGATGTCGAACCCGACCAGCTCGCCGTCCCGCCGCATCTCGAACGGCGGGAAGCCGGGCGCGGTGCCGGGGGTGATCGTCATGCTGCCCTCGCTCTCGCCGAGGCAGCCGGCGAGGCCGGTCAGTCCGACGGCGGCCGATCCGCCGGTCAGTTTCAGGTACGTCCGACGGCTCACGTCGCCTTGGGTACGGCGTGTCATACCCGTGCGAGTACGGCGAGCGATTTCAACCTTTCCTCCCTCGGGCAGGGTCAACCCGTCTCTGGGGGTCGGACATCGCCTTTGCCGAGGTGGCTCACAAAAGCTCGGCCGCGCGGCGCCGGTCAGTCGCCGCCGATCGGGACGGAGCCGTCGCGCATCCCGTCGGCTCCGCGGAGGGTCCACGCCGCGCCCGCGGCCAGCGCGACCGCCACGCCCAGCGCGACGAGGTTGATCTGCTGCCAGACGACGGTGTAGAGGACGAGGTCGCGGCCGAGCAGCAGCGTGCCGACGAGCGCGGTCATGGACCCGACGGCGAGCGCGCGGACGGTGCCCGCGGTGTCGGCGTCGAGGCCGGGGTACCCCGACCGGACCGCCTCCGTCGCGTACGCGACCGTCGCGACGAGCCCGAGGTGGCCGGCGAGCCCGGTGGCGTAGAAGGCGGCCTGCGCGGGCGGCGCGTAGGTGAGGAACGGCACCGCGCGCGAGAACACCGCGCTGGCGACGATCCCCGCGACCGCGACGCCCGCGGCGGCCCGTAGTAGCCGAGCGTTCCCTCGGCCGCCGCCCCAGATGGTCGCCAGCCCGAGCAGCGTGAAGATGGTCAGCGCCACGATCAGGTGCGCGGCGTGGGTCGACACCGTGTACCCGCCGGGAACGAGTCCGCCGAGGGTGACGGTGATGGCGCCGACGGTGATCTGAATCGGGAGTATCGCGACCGCCAGCGTCGCCGCCAGCCGAGTCCGGCGCTCGAACCCGGAGCCGAGCCACGTCCACCCGGCGACGCCGACGATAAGGAACCCGGTCACCATCGCCCACGCCCGGTGGAACCACTCGATGAAGTCGGGGTTGATCGTCAGCGCCGGGATGAGCTGGTCGGAACACAGCGGCCACTGGGCCTGGCACGCCAGCCCGGAGCCGGTCGCCGCGGTGTAGACGCCGAGCGAGAAGAGGACGAGCGTCATCCCCGTCGTCGCCGCCGCGTATCGCCTGAACGTTAGCCACGCGGGCCGAAGACTCATTGGCCGAATTCGGGTGCGCGCGCACTTAGACCGTTCGGCCGCTCCCCGTGACCGGGAAGCTCGAATGCCCCTCGCTCCCGGGAAGCGCGCGTCTCGCCCGCCGGCTTCCGAACGCTTTTGACTGACCAGTCAGTCAGTATTGGCAGGTACCGAATGGACGACACGGAACGACCGCTCCCCGACGCCGCGTACAGCCCCCTCCGCGAACGCGACGACGCGACCCCTTCGGCGGTGAGCCGCTGATGGGGCTTCGCGACTCGGTCGACTCGCTGTTCAAGAGCGCCGACGAGCTCGACCTCACCTCGGGCGACATCGGGTGGCCGCTGTTCTTCCTCTCCTTGCCGATCGTCGTCCAGAACCTCTTTCAAGTGCTGTACAACCTGGCCGACACCTTCTGGCTCGGCCGCTACAGCACCGAGGCGCTGTCCGCGATCACGTTCGCGTTCCCCGTCGTCTTCCTGATGATCTCGCTGGCGCTCGGCGTCTCCGTCGCGGGGAGCGTCCTCGTCGCGCAACACACCGGCGCCGGCAACGAGGAGCGCGCCGCGTACGCCGCCTCGCAGACGATGGCGTACGCGGCCGTCATCTCCGTCGTGCTGGGCGTGTTGGGATACGTCTTCGTCGACGACGTCACCGCGCTCCTCGGGGTGAACGAGACCGTGGCGCCGCTCGTGGTCGAGTACATGCGCGTCTACGCCGTCGGCCTCTTCGCCGTCTTCGGGTTCGCGGTGTTCATGTCGCTGATGCGCGGCTACGGCGACACGGTGACCCCGATGTACGTCATGGCCGGGTCGGTGGTCCTCAACATCCTCCTCGACCCGATCTTCATCTTCGGGTTCGACGCGAACCCGCTGTTCGGCTTCCTCGGACTCGGCGGGCTGGAGGCCGCGGCGTTCGACGCGACCGGGTTCGCCGGCTGGGGGATCGCCGGCGCCGCGATCGCGACCGTCGGCTCGCGGGCGCTCGCGCTCCTCGTCGGACTTCAGATCATGTTCCGCGGCGACCGGGGCGTTCGGATCCGGCTCTCGGAGATGCTTCCGGACCCGGAGTTCGGCAAGACCGTCCTCGGTATCGGCCTGCCGGCTTCCGCGGAGGGGGCGGCGCGGTCGGTGTCCATCACCGCGCTGCTCGTCGTGGTCGCGAACTTCCCGAACGCGGTCAGCGGGGCGTACGGCATCGGGACGCGGATCTTCTCGGTGATCTTCCTGCCGGCGCTCGCCGTCTCGCAGGGGATCGAGACGATGACCGGACAGAACATCGGCGCGGAGGAGCTGGACCGCGCCGCCGAGACGAACCACTTCGGCGCGCGCGCCATGCTTGTCCTGCTCACGGCCGGCGGCGGGATCATCGTCCTCGCCGCGCGGCCGATCGCCGGCGTCTTCTCCCCGGACCCGGCCGTGGTCGACCACGCGACGACGTTCCTCCGCGTGAGCGGCCTCTCGTTCGGATTCATCGGCGCCATGCGCGCGTACACCGGCGGCTTCCGCGGCGCCGGCCACACGATGATCGCGGCCGTCATCTCGCTGATCACGCTCGGTTTCGTCCGCCTCCCGGTCGCGTGGGTCGCCGCCGGTTCCCTCGGCGCGATGGGGCTGTGGATCTCGTTCCCGATCTCGAACGTCGTCGGCGGGATCGTCGCGTACCTCTGGTTTAAACGCGACACCTGGCGCGACGGGAACCTCACCGAGGAGGAGCCGGCGGCCGAGGAGATCGGATCCGGCGTCGCGTCGCCCGACAACGACTGACAGGAGCGGCGGTGTCGGGGACCGAGCGCGCCGGCTTCGCGCCGCGCTATCCCGAAAGCTCTCGCTTCGCCGTCCGCGCTCGCTCGGACATCTCCTCGTTGCCGTCGACGTCGGCGAGCGTCTCGACGGCCTCGAGCTTCCTGACGGAGTCGTCGAGGAAGGAGAGCACGTCGCCGGTGTACGCGTACACCATGTAGTCGTCGGTCATCACGTCGACGATGGCCTGCGGGCCCAACCCCTCCGCGCGCAGTTCGAGGACGTAGCGCATGAACTTCTCCTCGGGACAGCCGCAGTAGGGGTTCGCGTCGCAGTCGCAGTCGAGGAAGTCCTCGGCGAAGTCGAGGACGCGGTCGCGGGTCGTCTCGTCGAGCTTCGAGAGACCGTCGCCGGTGAAAAGCAGATCGAGCGTGGCGCCGGCGAACGCTCCCTTCGGGATGTTCGTCTCCAGCTGGGAGGCGAGCTGGCGGTGGTTCTTCACGTAGATCTTGTCGGTAAAGGCCACGGTTACGCTCCGATACGCCGGGGATCCTGAAAAGCGGCGCGGTGATCGGGAAGGCGAGCGACGCGTCGTTCGGCCGCGCCGCCTCGGACGCCACTCGATGCCACGCCCGTCCGGGAGTCGTAACCGTTATTTACCGAAGCGGGGTACTTTGCGACGCGTGTCCGGGTTAGGGTAGTGGACTATCCTTCAGCCTTGTGGAGGCTGAGACGCGGGTTCGATTCTCGCACCCGGACCTACACGGCGGAGCCGTGTTGCGTTTTCACCGGTTCTCGACACAACGAGAACCATCCGTCTCAAGTCAAAAAGGCGGGTCTCCGGGTGGTCCCCAAACCGTCCGAAGAATACCTGTCACCGACTCCCGAGAACACCTCATCGGCCGGAGTAATCGCAGCTTTCGATTACAACGGTAGCGAGGCGAATTCATCCGTTTACCTGAATTGAGGCGCTAAGGCCCCTTCCTCAACGAACGAGCGAAGAGAGTGAGTAGGGAGGGGATACAGCGCCGCACGGTTCTCAAACACGTTCGACGCTCGGCCCACAGACCCACGCAATCGAAACAACCATACGCATAGATACGCATAATACGTATGTAGTGAGGCGGAAGAACATCACCATCCGCGAAGACCAAGCCGAGTGGGTCGAGGAGAACCATCTTAACCTCTCGTCGTTCGTTCGCGGACAACTTGACGAACTCATCGAAGAACGCTCGTGAACTACAACTACAGGTATCGACTCCGACCGTCCGACGCTCTCGAAGAACAGTTAGCGTGGACTGTCGATACCTGTAGACAGGTCTACAACCACTTTCTCCACCGACTCAACCGCACCGACGACACCTCGGCGTACTCTGAGCAGAAGCTCCTGCCGAGTCTCAAGAAGTGGTGGAGCGACCTGAAAGGCGTTCACTCGAAGGTACTACAGAAGGTCGTACAACGGCTGTACGATAACCTCTCGACACTACGAGAGCGCAAAGAGAAGGGCTACCGCGTCGGGACGCTCAAGTGGAAGGCACCGGGCGAGTACCGCAGTTTCACCTACAGTCAATCCGGCTTCAAGCTCAAGAACACGGGCGGTCGGACGCGACTGTGGCTCTCAAAACTCGGAGAAATCCCCCTCACCTTCCACCGCGACCTCCCCGACGACGCTGACATTAAGACCGTCACGGTCAAGCAAGAACCTACCGGGAAGTGGTACGCCATTCTCGGCATCGAGACGCCCGACGACCCGCCGGAGAAGCCGGAGAATCCCGAGAACTGCGTCGGTATCGACGTGGGGATTCTCAAGTACGCTCACGACACCGACGGAACCGCCGTCGAATCCCTCGACCTGTCCAACGAACGCGAACGTTTGGAACGCGCACAGCGCGACCTCTCGCGGAAACAGCACGGGTCGGACAATTGGGAGAAACAGCGTCGGGTTGTGGCAGAACGCCACGCCGAGTTGAAGAACAAGCACCGCGACTTCCTTCACAAGCTCTCGAACTACTACGCTCGGGAGTACGACTTGGTGGCCGTCGAGGACTTGGACGCGAAGGGGTTGGTCGAACTACCGGGCAACTCGCGGAACCGGGCAGGTGCGGCGTGGGGGACGTTCCTGCGGATGCTCAAATACAAGTGCGAACGCGAAGGAACGCACTTCGTTGCTGTGAATCCGCGCGGAACGACGAAAGAGTGTGCGTCCTGCGGCGTTTCGACCGAGAAACCGTTGTGGGTGCGCGAACACTCCTGCCCGGCGTGTGGGTTCGAGGCCGACAGAGACGCGAATGCGGCGTGGAATATTCTTTCTCGCGGTGTGAAGAAGCGGTTAGGAGCGGGACGCTCCGAATCAACGCCTGTGGAGACTGCGCTCCCTGTGTCCTCGGTTGTGGATGCAAAGCGCGTCGTGGAAACAGGAAGCCCCACCCTCAAGCGCGAGGGCGTCAGCCCGAGCGGTAGGGTGGGGTAGTTCACGCGTGAGATGAAGCCGACAACTGAGAATCTATCCGCGTTCCCGCCCGTACTCGGGCTTGGATACTTGGCTGGCTCGTTCGGGTGTTAAGCCGACACTCAAATCAGCCAGCGTGTCAAGACCCACGTATGCGCGATCAGCTCCGACGTCATTATCACTCGATTCGCAATCGAATCCTGCGAATTGAACGACGTGAGGTTCACGAGATCCGTCGGTGGCTCGAGGACACGGAGAATCTGCTTCACTTCTCTGTCGTGGTTATCGTACCGCTTCTCATCGGAGCCATCACGTGGATAGCGAACGTCTCACCGGTCGTGTCCTTTCTCGTTTACCCGCCGCTGGCGTCGGGCACATATACGCTGTTTGCTGACCCTGACGGACCGTACTCCTCGCCAACGACGTTCGTCGGTGGGATGACCGCCGGGGCGCTCAGCGGATGGTTCGCGCTCGAAATCGGAACGCGGTTCTGGTACCAGACTCCGGCCGAGCAGTTCCAGGTACAGGCTGGCGTGGCTGCGTTCGGTATTTTTCTCACCGGGATCGTCACGTGGGTCCTCTCACTCGAAGAACCGACGGCGTTTTCGACGGCGCTTCTCGTCCTCGTCACCGGCTCCGACCGGCTGGCGTACGTCACTGGAATCATCGGAGCGAGTCTACTCATCGCCGGCGCCTTCGTACTCTGGCGGCGGCACTTCTATCACGAGCGCGCCCGCTATCTGTACACGTCCACCCACGGTGACGATCAGATCCTTGTACCTGTCCGTGGCGAGACGTCCGAGTCACTCGCCCTCTTTGCCGCACGTCTCGCGGCCGCCCACGACGCCAGCAAGGTCGTTCTCCTGAGAACAGTCAGTGAGGAGGTCATCGAGGAAACCGAAACGATAGTGGCGGCTACTCAACGGGGGACTGTTCCCGAGGCTCCTGAAGAACCGCCGGACGAAGGCGTAACCCGCGCGGCTGAAGAGTTGGTGACTGAACAGCAACTACAGCGGCTCGAAGGACTCAAAAATCTGGTCGAATCAACCGTCGACGTATCGTGTGAGTTCGTGATCGCCGCGGAGGGAAATTCAGCTGGAGAAACCGTCCTCACGACGGCTGAAGAGGAGAACTGTGATCTGATCGTCTGTCCGTACGACACCGAAGACGGAGGCCCCAGTCCGTTCGTCAGAACGATCCTGAAGGGTAACACGGACTCGATCGTGTTGCGTTCATCGAACGGACGAACGGAGTGGCGGCGCATTCTTGTAATGGCCCGCTCGTCAGGAGAACCCGCCAACGCGATGCTTGACTTCGCGGTTCGACTCCTCCCCCCCGACGGGACGATAAGTGCGTGTACTTGTATTTCACACCAACAGGAGCGTCGGACAGCGGAGATTATGCTTGAGAATCTCGTCGAACAATTTTCGACGGGTATCGAGACTCGCATCAGCGTCGCGTCTGCCGAAGCGTTCCTCGATCGGAACGCATCCTCGTACGACCTAGCAGTTGTCGGGGCGAGCACCGATCGAAGCGTTCTCTCACGAGTCGTGTCCATGCCGACATTCGAGCGCATTCAAGAGGTTGACTGTGACGTCGCAATCGTCCATCGAGCATAGAAAGTCGTCTAACCCCGGTTTCACGAACCCTTCTCTTGGTGGGTTCAAATTGCGATTCGGAACCGTACGCATCAGAAAATTAATCCGACGGCAAAGAATTTCACAACAAGTGACCGAATACGACACAGTTCTTTTCGACAGTGACGGAGTATTAGTTGAGCCACCAACGTATGAAACCAAAGTCGAAGCGACACGAGCGGCTTTCACAGAAGTAGGGGTTAAACGGCCTAAAAACCACCATATCGACGAAATAGTGAATGGCACTACGGTCGAACGGCTTCACCAAATATGTGCCGCCTACGAACTTGACGTGAACACATTTTGGGAAGCCCGTGAGCGTCTCGACGAGGAGTCTCAATTTAAAAAGTTTGAATCAGATTCTCGAACCCGTTACGACGACGTTACGGCTATTTCGGACGTTTCTCAGACCTGTGGCATCGTGAGTAACAACCATCACAGTACGATTGAATTCGTGATGGATTTTTTCGACCTACAATCCACATTCGACACCTATTATGGGCGTGAGAAGACGGTGGAGAGCCTCGACTACAAGAAACCAAACACGCATTATCTCGACTTGGCGCTGTCGGAACTCGGCGGAGAATCCGCGCTCTACGTCGGTGATAGCGAGCACGACGTGATAGCCGCTCATCAAGCGGGTATGGACTCGGTGTTCGTTCGCAGACCCCATTGTACGGACGTGACCCTTTCGACCACCCCCACGTATGAGATAAATAATCTACACGAAATACCCGAGATAGTGGGTTGATCTCGCTGTGAACTACCCCTGTACTCATCGAAGCGACTCACCGCCTCGAGGCGAAACGACGTCAGTCGATTACGGGATGAAACAGCGGTCCGCAGCCGTGGGTAGCGGTCAGGGGAACTCCTCCGGGCTGGAACTGCTGGATCGATAGCGCTCCGACAGGGGTTCAATCGGTGTTCTGGGGGTCATCGAGCGCCCGTACAGACCGATCAAAACAACGGCGATCAGCCACCATGTTCCAGAACCGACGACGAACGCCACCGGCAGTATTTCCTCTGCCATTCCACCGGAACCTTCCAGAACGCTTCCGACGTTGATCGCGGCATGTAAGAACACAGCAGGGATCACTCCGCCGTCGGTAAGGTTGACAAGCGCACCGAGGACAGTTGACGCACCCAAAACGAAGGTCGTGTATTCCACAAGGAACAGCGGATCAAGAGTGAAGTTCGGGTGTCCGAAAAACAGGGGGAGATGCCACACCCACCACAGCACTCCGACGGCGAGACTCGCCGTTAGAACCGATAGCCGCTCTTGGAACCGTGGTTGGAGAAATCCACGCCACCCGAACTCCTCAACACCCCCGAAAAAGACGACGTTGAGTACGAAGAATCCGAACAGTAGAGATAGCGGGGCAGGCGGTGCGTAGCGTACTGATCCGCCGCTGAGCGCGGCGAGTACCGGCTGGAGTTCCCCGACGACGACCGGGAGGGATACCGCGCCGAGGTACACCCACACCGGAAACCGCCACTGAAGTGCCCGCCCGAGCCAATCTCGGGTCGGGACGTCACTCGCCCAGACGACGAGTACCGCTCCGACCGGGAGACCCCACTGTCGCGGGAACGTGTTGATGTAGACCGGCAAGGTCTCCCATAAGCCCATTACGTAGTAGATCGCGTCCCACGACCACGACCAACTGAACACGATGAGGAGGAACGCCGGAACACGGTGTGTGTCGACCCAGGATTGGATCATGGCGAGATCAAAACCACGTACCCTCACAGCGTCCGTTGCTAGGTTTGAAATATAGTTCTTCGCAAGTTCCGTACAAAAGCCCGCAGGTAAATCGGCTACTAACAGATATCTGGTAGAGATACCCTACTGTATCTCGCATGACCTTCCCGAAATTTCTCTCATATCTGGATATCATTTACGAGTGAATTTACTATAACGTAGGTGTGTACGCCCGCGACACTACCGGGCGAGAATCTACTAGTAGGCTCGGTGGACGTGGAACCGGCCGTGTGAGCGACGAGTGACTGCCGAAAAGATATAAACGAGAACGCGACCAACAGAAGCGTATGAGTATTTCCCGCGACGAGAGAGTCCTCGGGGGAGAACCCCGAATCGAGGGGACGAGAGTCGGCGTCCGGCACGTCGCGGCCAGGGTCGTCGATAGCGACCGGTCGCCCGCACACGTCGCAGACCAACTCGAACTCTCCCTCTCCGAGGTGTACGAGGCGCTCTCGTACTACTACGCGCACGTCGAGGAAATGCGTGAGTTCGAGCGTGAAAACGAGGCTGCCTTCGAGCGAATTCACGAGTCATCGCTGAAGCCGAAGGAAACGATTCAGTGACGGGAGCGCGGATTCTCTTGGACGAGCACGTCGGGCGAGTGTTCGAGCGCGTGCTCAGCGAACGGGGCTACGAGGTCGAGCAGGCGAAGGACGTGTTCGGCGAGTTCACGGAAGACGCTGAGTTACTGACGTGGTGCGGCGAGCACGGTGTCGCGCTGATGACGAACAACGCGCGGGACTTCGAGAAACTACACCGGGAGATCGACCACGCCGGGCTACTGCTCTACTACGATCAGAACCGCCCCGACGAGGATCCGGAAGGAGTAGCGCGAGTCGTGGACGAAGTGTTCACCCAGTACGGAGCGACGGACATCGAAAACGAGATGGTTGACCTCGACGAGTGGTACGACTGGCTACACGGGTGACTGACAGTCAACAGTTCGATGCCCGACTCTACAGCGCTACCGCTTTTTGATTCGAAATGTGCGCCCGCGACACTAACGACCGGTCTCATCTCCGGCGGCGTGCCGCGTCGACCGGGAAACCCTCGTGGCGGGCGGTCGCCTGCGCGGCGACGGGCGGGTCGCGTCTGCGACCGGTGTCACGCGCCTGGGTTCTCCGCGCTGTCATCGCTCCCATCGGGGAGTACTCGGGCGGGGACTGACGGCGCGCGGAGGGACGTAGCGACCCGAGGGGCTTAACGGTCCTGTTCGGCGGTGAGGGGGTTCCCGTTCCCCGCTCTCGCCCGTCAGCGGTTCGTCGGCCACGTGGAGCGATCGGTGGTATCGGCGCGTATCCGAACGCACTTACGTCCCTGTCACGGACCCACGCGCAATGACAGTCCGAGTCGGAATCCTCGGCGCGACGGGCGCCGTGGGCCAGCGATTCATTCAGCTGCTCGACGACCACCCGACGTTCGACCTCGCCGCGGTCACCGCGAGTTCGGAGAGCGCGGGCAAGAGCTACCGCGAGGCGGCCAAGTGGCGCGTCGACACCCCCATCCCGGACGACGTCGCGGAGATGGAGGTCGCAGAGACGACGCCAGCGGGCGTCGCGGACGCGGACGTCGACCTCCTCTTCTCGTCGCTCCCTTCCGGGGTCGCGGCCGAAGTCGAACCCGACTTCCTGGAGGCCGGGTACGTCGTCTCCTCGAACTCCTCGAACGACCGCATGGCCGCGGACGTGCCGCTCACGATCCCCGAGATCAACCCCGACCACCTCGACCTGATCGAGGTCCAGCGCGACGAGCGCGGCTGGGACGGCGCCCTCGTGAAGAACCCGAACTGCTCGACGATCACGATGGTGCCGACCCTCGCGGCGATCGACGAGTTCGGCCTCGAAAGCGTTCGCGTCTCGACGCTGCAGGCCGTCTCGGGCGCCGGCTACTCCGGCGTCACCTCGATGGAGATCATCGACAACGCCATCCCGCACATCGGCGGCGAGGAGGACAAGATGGAGACGGAGTCGCGCAAGCTGCTCGGCGAGTTCGACGGCGCCGAGGTCGCGCTCCACGGCGCCGACGTGGCCGCCTCCTGTAACCGGATCCCCACGCTCGACGGCCACCTGGAGAACGTCTTCGCCGAGTTCGCGGCCGACCCCTCCCCCGAGGACCTCCGCGAGGCGATGCGCTCGTTCGAGGGCGCCGGCGACCTCCCGAGTTCGCCGGACCAGCTGATCAAGGTGTTCGGCGACGACGAGCCGGAGCGCCCGCAGCCCCGCCTCGACCGCACGTACGCGGACGGGATGGGGATCGTCGCCGGCGGCGTCCAAGCCACTGAGGCCGGCGCGAAGTACAACTGCCTCGCGCACAACACGATCCGCGGCGCGGCCGGCGCCTCGCTGCTCAACGGCGAGCTGCTCGTCGAGGAAGGGTACGTCTAAGATCGAAGTCGGTCTACGGTCATCGTCGACGGCGACCTCGACTATTTTTAAATAACCAGTAGCGACTGGACCGCGGGTCGCGATTCTAATGTTCCCAGTGGCGCGCGCCTCCGAGTGGCCGCCTCTGGCGGCCACGAGGAGCGCGTGCGAGGGAGTCGGGCGGCCGGAGCGAAGCGGAGGCCGCCCGACGAGGCTGGGGAGGCGTGAGGTGCGGTGCCGGGTGGGAATCGAAGGGGCAGCCGGGAGGACGAAGACGCGCGACGCAAGCACCGCAGGGAGCGAACGGAGTGAGCAACCGAGGAGCGCAGCGAGCGCATCGAGTCCTCCCGGCTGGGGCTTCGGCGGTGTTCTTCGCCACTCGGCGATTACTTAGTTAAAAATAAACGGTCGTCGAGGTGGTCGCCCTCGCCACCACAGCCGACCCACTCGCCTCTTACTTCCCTTCGAACTCGGGCTCGCCGTCGCCCATGAACGCCGTGACCCCCTCCATGAGGTCGTCGGTGTTCATCACGTGGCCGAAGCCCATCGCCTCCACTTCGAGGCCGGCCTCGTTGTCCGTCCGGCCGGCGTGGATCGCGCGCTTCGTGTACTTCTGGGCGATCGGCGGGCCGCCCGCGAGCTGCTCGGCCAGCTCACGCGCCCGCTCGTCGAGCTCGTCGTCCGGGACGACCTCGTTGACGAAGTCGTACTCGGCCATCGTCTCGGCGTCGTAGCGGTCGGCGGTGAGGATGATCTCCTTCGCGCGCCCCTCGCCGACGATCCGGGCGAGCCGCTGGGTGCCGCCCCAGCCCGGGAGGAGGCCGAGGTCGAGCTCCGGCTGTCCCAGTTCAGACCGCTCGGAGGCGATCCGCATGTCCGCCGCGGTCGCCAGTTCCATCCCGCCGCCGAGGCAGTAGCCGTCGATGGCGGCGACCACGGGCTTGTCCGACTCCTCGAGCTTGCCGAACGTCCGCTGGCCCTGTCGTGAGAGCTCGACGGCGTGGATCGGGTCGGCGCCGCCCGCGGCCATGCTCTGGACGTCCGCGCCCGCGGAGAACGCGCGGTCGCCCGCGCCGGACAGCAGGATCGCCCGGACCTCGTCGTCGCCGTCGAGCCGGTCGATCGCCGTCGCGAGCTCGTCGAGCACCTCGTCGCTGATCGTGTTCATCCGGTGCGGGCGGTCGATCTCGACGTGCCCGACCCGGTCTTCGACCGCGACGTTCAGCACCTCGTAGTCGGCGCAGCCCTCGGCGTCGCCCGCGTCGCCGCTCCCGCTACCCGCGTCGGCGCGGAACCCGCCCGCCTCGGCGGCCTCGCGCAGGTAGTCGGTCGCCGCGTAGCGCGCCTCGCCGGTCTCTTCCGCGAGGGCGTCGAGCGTCTCGACGAGCGAGTCGAGCCCCTCGGCGTCGGCCAGCTTCGCCGGGCCGTCGGGGAAGCCGGCGCCGAGCTTGACCGCCTCGTCGATGTCCTCGGCGTCGGCCACGTCGTTCCCGATCAGGCCGGCCGTCTCGTTGGCCATCACCGCGAGCAGGCGGCGACGGACGTCGGCGTCGACCGCGTCGCTCGGGACCTGGGCGCCGTCGCCGTCCTCGTAGTCGTAGAACCCCTTGCCGGTCTTCTTGCCGAGGTCCTCCGCCTCGACCTTCTCCGCTAAGAGCGGGCAGGGGCGATAGGCGTCACCGAGGACCTCGTGCATGTACTCCAACACGTGGTAGCCCACGTCGATGCCCACCTGGTCCGCGAGTTCGAACGAGCCCATCGGGAGGCCCATGTCGAACTTCGTCGTGGAGTCGACCGCCTCCATCGTCGCGTCGCCGGACTCGACGATCCACGCCGCCTCGTTCATCAGCGGGACGAGGATCCGGTTGACGATGAAGCCGGGGCTGTCCTTGCGGACCCTGACCGGGGTCTTCCCCATCGACTCCGCGAGCCCCTCGATCAGGTCGAGCGTCTCGTCGCTCGTGTGCTTCCCGGAGATGACCTCGACGAGGTCCATCCGCACCGGCGGGTTGAAGAAGTGCATGCCGCAGAAGCGCTCGGGGCGGTCGGTGACCTCGGACAGCTCGGTGATGGAGAGGCTGGAGGTGTTGGTGACGAAGACGGCCTCGTCGGGCGCGTGCTCGACGACCTCGTCGTACACGTCCTTCTTGATCGCCATCTTCTCCGGAACGACCTCGACGACCACGTCGGCGCCGTCGAGCGCGTCCTCGAGGTCGACGAACGCCTCGACGCGGTCGAGCGCGGCGTCGGCCTCGTCGTCGCCGATCCGGTCCTTCTCGGCGAGCTTGCCGAGCGACCACTCGATCTGGTCGTATCCCTCCTGAACGAGCTCCTCGTTGATGTCGCGGAGCGACACGTCGTAGCCGGCGAGCGCCGCCACTTCCGCGATGCCGTGGCCCATGTTCCCGGCACCGAGCACCGTCACGCGCTGGACGTCTTCGAGCTGCATACCTGAGGGTCGGAACCGTCATGGTTGAACGTTTCCATCTTCCAAACGCCAAACTCGACGTAAGTTTATTCGGGCGACAGACGCCCGCGCGCAAGCCCCCGAAACCGAACCGCACTCGTACCTGCGGCCCCGCTCACCGACATGGACGACCCCGTCGCGGCGACACTGCGCGAGGACCCGACGATGGCGGCGCTCGTCGACCGGCACGGCCCGCTCGACGTCGCGCCCGCGGACGACGAGTTCGGTCGGCTCTGTACCTCGATCGTGAACCAGCAGCTCTCGACCGCCTCCGCGAACGCGATCCGCGAGCGGTTCGTGGCCGAACTCGACGGCGACGTGACCCCGGAGCGCGTCCTCGCCGCCGACGAGTCGGCGCTACGCGAGGCCGGGCTCAGCGCCACGAAGGTCGAGTACCTGCGGAACGCGGCCGCGGCGTTCCGCGACGGCGACGGCGAGTTCACTCGAGCGGGATTGGCCGGCGTGAGCGACGAGGCGGTCGTCGACCGTCTCACCGAGATCCGCGGCGTCGGCGCGTGGACCGCGCGGATGTACCTCATCTTCGCGCTCGGGCGCGAGGACGTGCTCCCGCTCGGCGACCTCGCGGTGCGGAAGGGGATCGATCGGGCCTACAACGACGGCGAGGAGCTGTCGCGCGCGGAGATGCGCGAGATCGGCGAGGCGTGGCGCCCCTACCGGAGCTACGGCACGCGATACATCTGGGCCGAGTACGAGTCCTGATCCGCCGGCCCGTCGGCGCTACTCGAGGACGACGTGATCCGGGTCACACGACGGACAGAGGCGGGATATTCCGCCCGGGACCTCGAGAAACGCCGTGCCACAGCGGATACACGTCCGCTCTCTGCTGCGCCCCACGACGTTCCCGCCGCCCGCGTCGAAGGGGGATCCGGTCCCGTGGCTCGGGCATTCGTCACAGATGCGCGTGACCGTTCCGGCGGGCTCGGTGAAGCGCTCGTGGCACCGAATACAGGTTCGGGTCCGCTCGTCCGTGACCGCGTTCATGCGTGTTGCGTGATTTCGATCGCGCTATCGGTTTCGGGTCGGGGGCTCCTGTTCGGGCTCGGGGGTCGACGGTCGGTCGTCGGCCGTCGCGTCCTCGCGGTACAGTCGGAGGATCTCTTCGAGGAGGACGGCGTGCCGGTCGCCCGGGACGTACTGGTGGTCGATGAAGTCCTCGGCGTCGCTGAACTTTCCCCTGAGTGCGAGCTTCCGCACGAACGCCACGGACTCGAAGAACGGCGGGCCGTCCGCGTCGGCGTCGCCGCCGAGCTCCCGCTCGGCTTCCGGCATCACTTCCGATTCGATGGCGTCGTAGTCGATCGTCGCCGGGTCGTACTCGTCGAGCGTCCGAGAGAGCACGTAGTCGGCCGAGAAGCGGTAGAACTCCGATTTGCTCTCAAACTCCCCCTCGTCGACGAGCGATTCGATCTCCTCGACCACCGGCTCGGGAAACCGGACCGTACTTTTCACCATATGCCGTGACGTTGACACCCTCGGTCTTATAGTTTGGTCAGACGACCTCGGCGTTCGGCTCGGAGAGGCGCTCGACGTCCGGCTCGGTGACGTCCTCGGCGTCCGGTTCGGCGGCGTCCGAGAAAATCACTCCTCCTCTTCCAGGACCTCCCCGGCCTCGGCGCGCTCCGCCTCGTCGGTGTCGGCGCGGCGGCGCACGTCGACCCGGTAGTCGGTGAGGATGTCGCGGCCGAGCAGCAGCGGGTACTCCATGTGGCCGCGGTCCTCGACGCTCGCGGTGACGGTGTGCTGGTTCCCGCCGATGCCGATGACGAGGTCGACGACCGGGCGGGCCTTTCCCCCCTTCACGCTGCCCGACTTGACCCGCGTCATGCTCTTTATCGGACCGGCGCCGATCTCGGCGGCCAGCTGGGTGTCGATGCTCGTCCGGGTCGCGCCCGTGTCCGACTTCGCGAGCGCCTGCGTGGAGCCGGAGGTGCCGGTGACGACGACCTCCTCGATGTAGCCGATGTCCGGCTGCTCGGTGGGGGTCGGCTTCGGCGCGGGCGCGCAGGAGGGCCGCGAGTCGTCGAGGCGCTCGGCGACGCGCGCGACCGCGTCGTCGTCCACCTCGCCGCCGACCGTCTCGATCGCGAGCCGCGCGATGTGCGGCGCGGGGCTCGTGCCGGTCGCCTCGAAGAGGCCTTTGAAGCCCGCGGTCGGGTTCACCTCCAGCACGTACCAGCCGTCGTACCCCTCGACGAGGTCGACGCCGGCGTAGTCGAGCCCCATCACCTCGGCCGCGTAGAGGGCGGTGTCGGCCGCCTCCTGCGGCATGTCGTCGGTCGCGTCCTCGACCGCGCCGCCGAGCGCGACGTTGGTCCGCCAGTCGCCCTCGGGGGCGTACCGGTACATCGAGCCGACGATCTCGTCGCCGACGACGTACACCCGGAGGTCGCGGTGTTTCTCGTCGTCCCGGTCGATCAGCCGCTGGAGGAACGCCTGGCGGTTCCCCACCTTCGGGTTCACGCGCTCCGTGAGGTCGACCTTCCACGTCCCGCCGCCGTGGGTGCCGATCGCGGTCTTGTACACGCCCACGTCGCCGAACCGCTCGCGGCCCTCGTTGAGGCGGTCGTTCGACAGCGCGAGCAGCGCGTCGGGCACGCGGATGTTCCAGTCCGCGAGCGTCGCGGCCGTGGCGAACTTGTGGATCGACGCGAGCACCGCGTTCGGCTCGTTCAGCATCGGCCGGATGCGCTCGAACGTCGCCGCCAGCCCCAGCAGCTCCGCGGGCTGGTCGGTGTTCGACAGGAGGAGCCGGTTCGCGATCACGTCGACCGCGGGTTCGACCGACACGTCGCCGTCCTCGACGCTGACCGCGGCGTTCTCCTCGCGGAGCCACACCGGCTCGTGACCGAGGTCCTCGACGGCGTTGCAAATTGCCTTCGTCTCCTTGCTGTTGTGCAGCGACAGCACTCCCACCCGAACCGAGTCCGAACTCATGTCCACACCTGCGTGGGCCGAGCTAAAAGGCGCGCCGATCGGTTCGACACGGCGACCGATCGAGGGCCGTCGAGGCCGCGAGCGACGGGTTCCGACCGGCGAGGCGGTCGCGCGGAACCACGGAGGATCACGGTTAACTCCGCGTCCGCCGAACCCCGTCGCGTGACCGACGCAGTCAGGGTCTTCCTCAGACGCCGCGGGAGGGTGTTCCGTCCCGCCTCCCGCGGCGCGACCGAGGAGGGGAGCGAACCGCTCGAAGTCCTCGTGGGGGACGTACTCGCGGGGGAGAGCGACCCCGCCGAGAGCGCGCGCCGGGTTGTCCGCGACGCGACACCCCGAGGGGAGTCCGAACTCGTCCGCCGCGGGGAGCCGCTGTCCGTCTCGGTCGGGGGGACCGACCGGACCCTCTCTCCCTTCCTGTTCGAGGTCGCGGCCGGCGGCACGGCCGACGACGCCCCGCGCGATCCCCCGACCGCCGCGGGCGAGTGGCTGCCGCCGACGGCGTTCCTCCGGCACACGACGGCACCCGGGCTGTGGGAGAGCTACCGCCGTGTCGGCCCCGACGCCGACCTGCTCCGGACCGACCGGACCCACGGCGCGGCGTGGCTCTCCGTTAGGGCGCTGGAAGCGCTGCGCGACCGCGCCGGCGCGGTCGCGTTCGGCGCGCTCGACGGCGGCGTCGACCGGGTCGCGGAGACCGCTCGGGAGCTCCGCGGCGCACGCCCGAGCATGATCGTCGTCCGACACCGGATCGACCGGGTACTGAGCGGGGCGGACCGCGCGCCGGAGGCGGTCCACGACCGCGCCCTC
>NZ_SGXU01000297.1:0-537 GCF_005435015.1 Halorubrum sp. SP9 | reverse complement strand
GGAACCCCGGAACAGAGGAACTTGATGTCGGTATCAAGTTTAACGACTTCGGTAGTTCCGTCTCTAGCTCGCCTGGCACCGAGGAACTGAACACGACCAGCGTGTGGGACATCTTCCAGTTCAAGGTAAACGGTGGCAGTCAAATATCGACAGGCAGTTCTACTGACCCGCCGTCTAATCCGGACAATCAGACTGTCGCGAATAACGGTGTCACCGTAGACACCGGTGATATCGTCTCAATCGACCTCACCGTCGATCTGAGTGGCCACGCAGGAACGATCAGAGACATCGCAACGCCCGGAAAAGCAGACGTATTCGGTGACGGAGGCGCGAACGACACTGTTCAGCTAGTCAAGGAGCTCCAGTTTGGTACCTTGAGTAGCACCGACGACATCTAACCTAGTGTGTAGCACCCCGAAAATCGGGAACCGCCATTCAATTCGGAACGCACTACCACCCATTTTCGTTCTCACCTGAACACCGCCCTCCAACTCTCCCCTGAATTCAAGTAATTCGGCTGCGTGGAAGCAGACAAAT
>NZ_SGXU01000296.1:0-539 GCF_005435015.1 Halorubrum sp. SP9 | reverse complement strand
TCCCAGCCGGCGTCTGCCTCGACGACGGTCACGCCGAGGCGCTCGCAGTCGAGCGCGTCGCGGAGGAAGTACATGCCGGGCGCGCGGGGTTCGACGTCGTCGTAGGCGGTCGTGTCGTAGCCCATGCCTCGACGGACGACTCGAAAGGCCGAAAAGCTACGGCCCTCGGAAGGAGGGCGCCCCGACCGCCGGGCGAGGACCCCGCTAAGAACGAGCTCTTCAGCTTCTCGAAGAACCCGCCGCCGACGTCGATGTCCTCGCCGCCGGCCTCCGCGAACGCCTCCAGCGCCTCGCGCTGCTCGTCGTTGAGCGACTCGGGGACGACGACGGCGACCTGCACGTAGAGGTCGCCACGTCCGCGGCGCCGAAGCCGGGGCATTCCCTTCCCCTGGAGGCGGAACGTCTCGCCGCTCTGCGTCCCGGCGGGGACGTCCATCTCGACGCTGCCGTCGACCGTCTCCACCTCGACGGTGTCGCCGAAGACGGCCTGCGGGAAGGAGATGGCCTCGTTGACCCGGAGGTCGTCGCCGTCGCGCTCG
>NZ_SGXU01000295.1:0-540 GCF_005435015.1 Halorubrum sp. SP9 | reverse complement strand
AAAATCTAACTCGATACAACCGCTATCGCCGCTGAGGCGGTCGAAACTGAGCATGAACCACTCGATCTTTTGACCGCCTCATCCTTCGACCTTATCTCAACACCTCCATTCCAATAGCAGCAATCCACAATCCAATGAAAGCAACCCAGAAAAATAGGGATCTTCGGTTCATAGCTCACCAAATTTTACGAAACCGGCGACGCAGCTGCTGAATCAACGAGTGAGTACTTGCGGTCTCGACTCGTCCCTTCTGCTTCCAAGAGATTGTACTGTGCCATCTTCGAAAGGTAGGTCCGGACGGTGCGCTTCGTCCGCGGATCGTCGACCGCCTCAGTATACCGGTCGTGAATCTCGCTGGGTCCAAGCGGGCCGTGGTCGCGAACAATATCGTAGACGACCCGCTGGTGTGGTGTGAGCGAGTCGAGACTCTTCTGCTTGATTTGGGCCCGAGCATCTTCAGCAGCGTCTCTGAGAATGTCGTTGGTGATATCTTCGTGATTTTCGCGATCAGCTGTGCTGGCTGCGCTGCGAAGCATCCCG
>NZ_SGXU01000294.1:310-541 GCF_005435015.1 Halorubrum sp. SP9 | reverse complement strand
GGCGCCCTTCCGACAATCCAGGGCCTCCAGACGAAGATCGTGCTGGACGGGCACGACGATCCAGTGCAATTCGTCCTCGAACACGGCGCCGAGAATCTCCCCAACAATTCCGAGGACCTGCTGAAGATTCGCGATCTCCTCGTCGACGACGGCGTCGCGGCCGTTGAAGGGGTCACCGACGAGGACGTGCTCGTGACGCGCACACGACGGTGGGCGGTCGCCGAGTGGCTC
>NZ_SGXU01000294.1:0-277 GCF_005435015.1 Halorubrum sp. SP9 | reverse complement strand
ATGCCGAGTACCGGCCCGAATCCAGTTCCGGACTGGGAATCTCCCGGCCCGAACTTCAATCGCTGCTGAGCAAGGTCGATTCCGAGCGTGCCGAGGAACTGGCGCACGTCTACCTCGACCCTGATGCCCGTTTCTGGCACGATGTCCTCCGCACCTACGACGACCCGTGGGAACTCGCTGACTGTCCCGTCGACGCCTCGCTCGAACACGAGCTCTGGGACGAATGGACGCAGTCGTTCCACGACGGCGACTACGAGACGTGCGCAACTCGAGCGTC
>NZ_SGXU01000293.1:0-542 GCF_005435015.1 Halorubrum sp. SP9 | reverse complement strand
ACGAAGCCGAGCACCGTCGAGTCGCGGATGTTGATGTCCCACCGGTAGATCGCCAGCCCGACGAGCGCGGGCTTGACCTGCGGGAGGACGCCGTAGAGCAACACCTGCGCCTGCGACGCGCCGGACGCCCGCACCGCCTCGACCTGCCCGAAGTCGATCTCTTCGATCTCCTCGCCGAGCAGCTTCCCGAGGAAGCCGACCGAGCGGAACACGATGGCGACGGCGCCGGCGAGCGGTCCCGACCCGAACAGCACGACGAAAAACAGCGCCCAGATGATGGTGTTGACCGACCGGCTCACCGTCACGATGAGCTTCCCGAGCCAGAAGGTCGCGCCGTTCGGCGTGGTGTTCTCGGCGGCGAGCAGCGCCACCGGAATCGCGAGCACCAGGGCGCCGAGCGTCCCCAGCGCGGCGATCTGGACCGTCTCGATCAGCGGCTGGACGATCCGCGTGGTGTACGCCACGTCCGGCGGGTACATCCGGGTCAGGAGGTCGCCGACCTCCCGCGGGATCGTCTCCGGCCTGACGACGCCGGTGTCCAT
>NZ_SGXU01000292.1:0-544 GCF_005435015.1 Halorubrum sp. SP9 | reverse complement strand
CGACCGATACGAACAGTTGTACCAATGGTGTCTCGGACGGGGATCAAAACCGAAGTTCGACGAGACTTGGAAAGCCGATACAATTAATCGTATACAGCGGAGCTAGAAGTTCTGTTCTTCGAAGTGTTCGATAGTCCTGCGTAGCCCCTCGTCGAAATGGACTATCGGTTCATAGTCGATAGTTTGACTCCCCCATTCGAGATCGGCCAGAGAGTGGCGAACGTCGCCGGGTCTGGGGCTGTCGTAAATCGGGCTGATATCAGTACCGAGGTGTTCGTTGATCCGCTCGACGAGTTCGTTCACCGTCACACGATTTCCACAGCCAACGTTACAGACGACACCACTAGCGTCGCTCTCAGCAGCACCGACGTTCGCCGCAATGACGTTGTCGATGAAAGTAAAGTCTCGCGACTGTTCACCGTCACCGAAAATAGTCGGTCGTTTTCCTTCCATCATTATACTGATAAATTTTGGAATAACAGCAGCGTATTCTCCGTTTGGATCTTGCCAAGGTCCGAAAACGTTGAAGTATCGTAAACACACC
>NZ_SGXU01000291.1:0-549 GCF_005435015.1 Halorubrum sp. SP9 | reverse complement strand
GAGACGACTGTTGGCCTCGACGGACATACCGCATCCCGATGTTCTTCGCCGCGTTGTAATCTGCGTTCGCCTCCGACTCGCACTTCACGCACCGGAAATCGGTGCGAGTCGGGCGATTTTCGTCTGCCGTGAACCCACACTCGGCGCACCGCTTCGATGTGTACGCCGACCCGACTTGCTTCACCGAGATTCCTTCCGCTTCGGCTTTATATTCCACCTGTTCGTAGAGCGTTCGGAACGCCCACTTGTGTCCCCACGACGCTCCCGTACGGTCGCGGATATTGGTTAGATCCTCAAACGCGATCACGTCGCACTCGTACCCGAGCGCTTCCGAGACGATGGCGTTGGATGCTCGGTGGAGTACATCTCGAACGTAGCGAAGTTCACGGCCGCTCGATCGTTCGAGCGTCCGATGAGCACTCCTCGTCCCGGTCTGTTGGAGTCCGGCGCGTACCTTCTCGAACTCGTGGAGATCGTGGGTTAACTCCCGCCCGCTGAAGAAGGAGGCGGTGCTTGTGACGGCGAGGTTTTCGATACCGAGATCAACCC
>NZ_SGXU01000290.1:0-549 GCF_005435015.1 Halorubrum sp. SP9 | reverse complement strand
GTGGAGGAGTCGTTATATTCCTATTTTTCCTCAGATACGACACCTGATTGGCTCGGGCCAAATCGCCGTAAAGCAAACGCAACAGTGGAGGATACAATCCCTATTGGGACGCCATATAACATTGCTCCCCCCACGCCGGTTAAAAGTCCATAGTCAGGTTGAGGGTTATTGAGCGAGATGACACTATACAGGGCAGAGCCGCTTATGACGATCACGGCGACGGCGATACTCACGAGTATTCCGGCGTTGCGATACGTGTGTATCCCTGCCAGAATAATCGCTGATACCGTGGCTCCAAGAAATGAGTTTCCCATACCGGAACTTCCGACAAGATAGAGTTGACCGAAGAACACGGCCATGAGAATGACCGAGTAGCCGAGATACCGAAGCGATAGGTTCAACGACTTCCCAAGAAGAAGCGATTCTAACCGCGAGTCCATGGACCATGACGGTTCTCTGGTTGTATAAGGTTTCATCGAGAAGGTCGCGGGAAATTGGACATATAGATAGTACCCAAAACGAGCAGGTACTCTATGGCCGGGTTCAATA
>NZ_SGXU01000289.1:0-551 GCF_005435015.1 Halorubrum sp. SP9 | reverse complement strand
GGGATCGCCGCCCCACCCCTCCGCCGAGGCGTCGACGATCGTCAGGAGCTGGTCGCGTTCGAACGTCCGCTTACAGTACGCCTCGTCGAGGGGACACGTCTCGCCGGGCTGTAACAGGGGGTGGCTGGCGTGCGAGACCTCGATGTGCTGGGTGTCGTCCTCGATCCGCGTGAGGAAGCCGTTCGGGAGGTCGAGGTACTCGCAGCCGATCGTCAGTATCTCTGCGACCTTCGCCTCGAACGTGCGGTCCTGGTCGGACGACACCGCGTACAGCCGCTGGATGGCGCGGAGGCTCTCCTCCTGACGCTGCTCCAACTCGCGTCGCTCGGTGACGTCGAGGAGGTAGACGGAGAGCCCCTCGTCCGACGGGAACGCACGCGCGTTGAACCACGTGTCGAGCGGCTCGTAGTAGGAGTCGAACGAGACCGGCTCCTGGGTCTCCATGGCGCGGCGGTACTGCTCGTAGAACACGGTTTCTCTCGACTCCGGGACCGAGTCCCAGATGTTCGCGCCCTCGACCGAGCCGTCCGGGCCGACGGCGTCGTCGCTCA
>NZ_SGXU01000288.1:0-552 GCF_005435015.1 Halorubrum sp. SP9 | reverse complement strand
ACTGACGGGCGATTCTTTGAACAGCTTGACGTCCAACCCTACGGATTCACCCCGCTGAAGCTGCCGCCGGCGTTTGAGTTTGAATCCTTGGTCCACGCAGCAAATGAGCGAGTTCCTATCGAAGCTGTCGAGTTTGGGACTGAGACACTGTCGACCGTGATTCGAGAGTACGATGCTGCCTGACACCTTTCAGGGCTGAAGTGCTGGAACTCCTCCGCTCCTGTTTCCCGGCAGCTGAACGTGTTGTGGACGACTGTGGCATCGACTCCACAATCACTGGCGGTCGGCTGAACTATTATACATCTCGTCGAAGTCACCTTCACCACGAATCAACTCATCTACGCCGCGTGTGAGCGTCACTTCTCCGAACACCGTCGCTCGGTAGTACGTGTACAACCCATTTTGGCCTCGCTCTGTCTGTTGACGTTTTTCGACGAGGCCCACATCAACGAGTTTGTTGAGGTGATAGTGAAGTGTGCTATCATCGATCTCAATCACTTCGTCTAGTTCTTTCGGACTCATGTCTCCGCCGTGGACGAGTCGGTAGAGAAT
>NZ_SGXU01000028.1:0-30560 GCF_005435015.1 Halorubrum sp. SP9 | reverse complement strand
TTCGTCCTTCTACTCCGTGATAACAGCTGATTAGATCGCTATTCAACACAGCAGAACTCTCGTGTTTTTTGTTAACCACCGTACCTGCTGAACAACGTATACCTCTGGTGGGAAACAGTTTTGTCCCAACAGAGCAGACGTTAGCGTGTAGTCGGCCTTTCGTAGGCAACCGTCGCACGCACTGCTCTACAACCTCCCCTTACTGGGGCCCAACAACCGCGACCGGATACACAACGCGCCCTACCAGCGCCGTGTAGCCGTAGGATAGCGATACCAATCGCTGGCGAAGTTGGTTGGGTCTTGGTTTGGGGTAGAGCACCGTGTGATGGTACAATGAGTTCCACACAATCTACTCAGAACACATCGGAGTCTCGAGTCACACGTACATCAGCTGACCCAAGAGATGACCATCGAACCAGCGCATGGTCTGACCCTAAGGGCGCCGGAAACCCCGCAGCTGCGGTTGATGCGAAGGAGAACCACTGCGAACATAATAGCGGGCAGCTCCTGCTTGGCGAGAAAATATCGATGACATGGTTTGCTGCCGATGACTTGGAAGAAAACGCTTCAGAGCAGCGCCGACAACTCTTCCAACGGATATGGCGGATCGACAGAGGGCAAGATATTGACCCCAGCGATCCCTCGCTCGGCGACGACCTCGATGACTATGCGGATAGCTCAGTTAACACCGAGATTGTCTCGAGCTTTGCTCGATACAAGCACCGTCTAGCGGATACATGCCTCCAGCAGTTGGAGGTTCCAGAATGGGTCCGTAATCACGTCCTCTATCTGATCCACAATCGTGATCTCGTAGAGTTCAACCGATACGGGGGTATCAACGGGGCAATTGTCGGCTTCACAATAGAAGCGTTGGCAGAGTTCCGCAGTCTGGGCTTGGCAGATATCAAAGAGAGCCCTTGGTGGCCTGACATTAAATCACTCGCCGATGAGTTCGATATCATCGGTGCTACTGGGCGCCAGTTCCGACAATTGGTGGACCACATCAGGGAAAACTATGAGCTCCCTGAGTGAGCGGATGGGTCGAGTGAGCACATCCACGTAGTAGGACACGATCGTCATCAATATACTCCGAACCAACCCATCCGTTTTTTAACAATTATACTAAAAGTGCTCTACAAGCCCTCTAACGTTTGATTCCCCCGAAGGTAATGTATAGTGAAGGGAGTTAGGATGAACCAGGTGTGATTTCTCAGGAGGGAGCCAGATTTGTTGTCGTTGACATAGATCTCTTAGCTTCTACTGGTGTGCGTTTCGGAAGGCACGTGTCCTTGGCACAGACACTTTGAATACAATAGTAAACGCGGAGCGGAGGCAGTGATTGAGCCTCTGCGGGTATAACCGACCTGCGGAGGCGGAGCGGAACGTCCGAAATCTGCTGGCATACCACGACAGGCGGAGGCGAGGCTGTGTGGATATGTTTGTGTTCGTGACGTGCTTACTGAGTCATGAGTAGCATAAGGTAATCTGAACGGCTAGACTATATTGGTGACCTAGTCATTCGGATTAAATTAGATATCTAATACTGGCGATGGATGACTAGATGTTATCTAAGTGGTCCCTCCGCATGTTCATTTGCTCTTCCAAACTGGTCTGATCGTAGTGCTTCTCGAGAACATCACCACTCACGTTTGCTCGTTCAGACACAACAGGACGAGGTACGTCAGATCGCAGTAAGTGGGTGATACATCCCCTCCGAAGCGCGTGAGGGCTTACCGCGTCTTCACACTCATGGACTTTGTCGTACGAATGATCCTCAACCTCGCATTGACACTCCTCTCCGACGAACTGCGGTCTCGTCGCCCAGTATGAGTTCTTCCGGATATTACTCCGGCTAATTCGACCATAGCTAGTGGCCAGCAGTGGTGTCTGACCGTGTTCATCTTCTGTACCTGGATGTTGCTCCTCTATCCAATCGGTTAGGATCCGTCCTGTCTCATCAGAGATTGCGATGAACCTCTCTCCAGAGGATTTGTTCTTCAGTGGAGTTCCATAGTCTGGTCGATGTCTGACTTCGATGTATCCATCGTCACTCGCGACATCGTCTACATTGATACTTCGCACAGTCCCTGTTCTCACTCCCGTTTTCCACAGCAGCAGGATGAGTACGTGTCGAAGGCTCGCATACTCATACTTGGCCAGTCGAGATAGAATCTGTTCGGCGTGATCATTATCGATGTGTACTGATCGCGCGTTTTCGCCCTTATCGAGCTCTGGAACATCAACCGTTTCCTTGAGTCCCATCTCAACGGCGTCGATCTGGGCGCAGAAATCGAGGAAGGCTCTGAGCGTAGACATCTGGGTCCGAACAGACGCGCGATTGAGGTCGCCCTCTTCTTTTCGCCAGAGGCGGTACTCATGAAGACGTCGTCCAGTGAGTTCGTTGAGATTTGTTATATCCTGCTCTTCACACCATCGGAGTAGGTGTTTGAGCCGAAGTCGATGTGCGTTGAGAGTTGAGTCGGCACAGTCGTCTGCGCGGTGTTTGAGATACAGTTCTACGCCTCGTTCAGGTTCAATAGGTTCAAGTTCGGGCATGGCTCGTGTGCGATGCCAACCGTGGGGGCACACAGAGTACCTCGTCCGGGAGGAGCCGATCTTGCTTAATCCGTCGGTCGCGTGTTTACTGTGCCTGTCTGTGCGCGGTAGCACAGACGGCAGAGAGTTCTGTGTAAGCGTCCGGGGACCGCTGTACCCCGGCGCCTTACGCAGAACGTATTCGCGCCCGGCCCGTACACTGAACCGCAGAGCGACAGCGATGCGGTGAGGGAACCGGACGGAAGCGATTTGAAGTAGAGAAGTCGCAGCGCGAGCGAAGCGAGCGATCGTTTTTTCGTAGTTCACGATCGCGCCCGGCCCGCTTCTTCGAAATGGTGAGCGACGCGACCCGTCGGGCGGACCGCGTCTCGCCTGCGCCGGACCGACCGCGGTCTGAACCGCACCGCCTGCGGCCGGTCACTCGTCGCCGCCGTCAGTCAGGATCTCCACGTCGGTGGCCTCTTCCGGTTCGGAGAGCGACGGGTGCTCGACGACCTCTTCGGACTCCGCTTCGTCGTCTCCGGACCATTCGTCTGCGTGGTATCCATGGCACATGGTACGACACAACATACGAATTCCGGACGATTAAACTCTCGGTCGCGCCCGGGACGCGGCGCTCGCGGTCGGGTTCTGGCGGTCGGCACCGGCGCCGACCCGGGCGTCCGGCTCAACGCTTTTGCCGGCGCGGCACCGACAATCCGATGTGAAACGAAACGTCGGCCGGATCGACGCGATGGCCCGGATCGGCGGCGGCGTCGCCGTCGCGCTTCTCGCCGTCCTCGTCGCGACGACGGACGTCAGCGTGCCCGTCGTCTCCGCCGTCGGGCTCGCCGTCGCCGGCGCCGTGCTCGTCGTTGAGGGCGCCACGCGGCGGTGCCTGCTGTACCGCGCCCTCGGCATCGACCGCTGTCCGATGGACTGAGACGGGGGACCAGAGCGTGGGGGGCACCTCGAACTCGTCAGGGAGCCCTCTGCGACGCGTCTTGGCCGGGCTCCGCCGCTGCCAGCGGGAGCCCGACGCCGAGCAGCTCGGCGCTCACCTCCCAGAGCCGGCGCACGGCGGTCTCGTCGCGGGCGGCTCGCGACGGCGTCGCCGGGCGCCGGTCGGCGAAGTACCGCCCCGAGACGTCCGCCGTCTCCGGCGACAGCGCCGGGAGGAGGAGCTCGGCGGCCCCCTCCGCGACGCTGGTCACGAACGGGAGCCGGTCGAGCGTGCCCAGGAGACGCGGTACCGGTCCCGGGAGGAACCGGCTGAACCCGCTGCCCGGGATCGCACCCGGATGGACGCTGTTGGAGGTGACGTCTCGGCCGGCCGCGGCGAGCCGGGCGGCGAGCTCCCTCGCGAACAGGACGTTCGCGAGCTTGGAGTGGCCGTACGCCCACGTGGCGGAGTAGCCATCGACCGCCCGGACCCGCGTGAGGTCCAGCACCGTCCCCCGGTGCGCGGCCGATGCCGTGGTGACGACCCGGGCATCGGGGCGCAGGTGGTCGAGAAGCTCGGCGGTCAACAGGTACGGCGCGAGGTGGTTCACGTGAAAGGTGTACTCGACGCCGAGCTCGGTCGTCCTCCCGTCGCGGAAGAACCCGCCGGCGTTGTTGATCAGGACGTCGAGACCGTCGGTCCCGTCGCGCACGGTCGCGGCCAGTTCGCGCACGGAACCGAGGTCGGCGAAGTCGGCCCGGACGAACCGCCCGTCAGCGCCCGCCGCGGCGAGCTCGTCAACGACCGCTCGCCCCGCCTCTCGGTCGCGGCCGTGGACGATCACGTCGGTGCCGAGCCGTCCCAAGGCGAGCGCCGCGGTACGACCGATCCCGCTCGTCGAGCCGGTCACGAATGCCTGCCGGCCCGTACAGTCAACATCTTCGACGCCCGCGATGCGCTCCGGGTCACCAGTCATGCGATCATTTTGTTCCGGAAGCACTTGAGCGCGACCACGATCGATCGAGCGCGTCTCTCTCCTCGCCTCACTTCGCGAAGTAGCTGGTGAAGAGGCCTGAGGGGAAGGAGCTGATTGCCACCGGCAGCGGGAGCTCCGCCGTGCCCTCTCCCTCCGTCGGCGGCCGCGCACCGGTCGGCGGCGGCTCGTCGCCGACCGGGCGTCAGCCACGCGCATCGCCGGTGGAGCATTTACCTGTCGAGGATGTACGGTAACACATGGCGTCCATCGACGCGGACACGATGATGATCTGCGCCGGGGTGCTGCTCAGCGCCTTGGCGTTCGCGGAGGTCTACTTGACTTGGAAGAAGACCCGACGGACCGGGCCGCGGGAACGCGACTCCGACCCGGGGAGCGCGTCGGAAGAGCCGACTCAGGAGGGGTCGAGTCCGAACGGCTGAGCCGGTCCGGGGAAACCTCTTTACGGTTATAGAACCACCTGAATATATGGTTGATTCAGACGACGTTCCGACCGAGGTCGTAGACGATATCGACGCGAACGGACTGGGAACCGCCGTGATCGCGTCGATCGGCTCCGTCGCGCTCGCCCTGTACTTCTACTACGTCCGCGGAGACAAACAGCGCGGACAGTTCGTCGGGCTCTGGCCCACGACCATCCTCGCGGTCGCGTCGTACTTCAAGCTCGAAGAGATCCGCCAGAAGCTCGACGAGCTGGACGCGTAGGCCGACGCCGCGCGACCGCGTTCGAAACGTAGCGCGGACGACCGACGCATCCTGTGACGCGACCGATGTCGTCCCGTGAGACGGCGATCGATAAGGCCTCTGGGGCGCCGCCAGTCCGACCCGCCGGGGCGTCGCGTTGTCGGTCCGCTGACTCGCCGTCATGCCCGACGTGCTGGCAGCCGGGGGTTCGGGTCGACTCGACGCCGCCCCGGCGCAACGTCTAAAGACGCCCTAGCCTACCGGTGAATATGGAGTTAGAGACCGCGGAGGCGGCGGACCCGGACGTACTCCGGGATCGACTCCCGCCGGCGCCGGGAGAGTGGACGAGCACCGCCGACATGACGGGCACGGTCGAGTATCGGCTCCCGAGCGGCGAGAGCCCTTGTACCGCGGCGAAGCTGACCGTCCGCCCGGACGTGCTCGGTGACGGGACCGTCAGAGTGGACAAGACGGTCGGCTGCCGCGGCGTCGGGACGGACCGATACGACGACCTCGACGCGGTCGTCGCGGCCGCCGACTACGAACTCGCACACGTCCTCCGCGGCCTCGGCGCGGACCGGTCACGGGAACTGACCTCTCGGGGCGACGGCTAGCGTCGCGGTCGCGGTCGGCGGGATCCGAGAGCGCGGACCGCCCGCGACCCCCGAACACTTCTCCGCCGAGCGCGTGGCGTCCCGTATGAACGCACGCGAGACCGTCCGCTCGTACTACGACGCGCTCCGTGCGGGCGACCCGCTTGCGCCGTACGTCGCCGACGAGCGCGACGGCGACGACCCGTACGTCAAGTTCGGCGTCTCGGAACGGCTCATCGGGAGCGACCGGATCCGCGAGGGACTCCGGACGCAGACCGAGACCACGACGGACTGGCGCGTGACCAGCCGCGACCTCCGCGTCACGGAGCGCGGCGACCACGCGTGGTTCAGCGACGCGGTCGCGATGGCGTGGACGGACGCGGAGACGGGGCGACGCCGCGAGTTCGACACTCGGTGGAGCGGGACGCTCGCCCGACGGGACGAGGGGTGGCGCTTCGTCGGCCTCCACGTGAGCACCGCCGACGAGTTCTGACCGCGGGACTGCGGACCGCTCTGTGCGGGAGCGCGCGACGGTGATATTTTATCACCCCCGCTGCCGATCGAGCGTCCACGACGGACCTCGACGAGGCGGCGGCGGTGATAACCGGAGCGAGCTCTGGAATCGGCGAAGCGACGGCGCACGCGCTCGCGGAGCGTGGGACGAACCTCGTCCTCGTCGCGCGGCGGCGCGAGGCGCTGGAGTCGGTCGCGGAGGACGTGCGCTCGGAATACGGCGTCGAGGCGGTCGTCGCCGACGGCGACGTGCGCGAGACGGCCACCTCGGCGGCGGCGGTCGAGACCGCGGTCGAGTCGTTCGGCGGCCTCGACGTCGCCGTCGTCAACGCGGGGCTCGCCCGCGGGAGCGACGTGGCGTCGATGACCGACGAGGAGTACTTCGCGATGCAGGAGACGAACGTCGACGGGGCGTTCTTCCTCACGCGCGAGGCGCTCCCGCACCTCAAGGAGAGCGGGGGGACGCTCGTCGCGGTCGGCAGCTTCGCCGGGGAGTTCCCCCGACCGTTCAACCCGGTGTACGCCGCCACCAAGTGGTGGATCCGCGGATTCGCCCACAGCGTCGCGGCGCAGGCCGGCGACGACGGCGTGGCGGTCTCGGTCGTCAACCCCTCGGAGGTCCGGACCGAGTTCGGCAGCGAGGACGGCGAGGCGTTCGAGGAGCGGTTCGAGCCGGGCAGCGCCACCGAACCCGAGGAGGTCGCCGAGGCCATCGCCTTCGCCGCGTCGCGGCCCGGCTCGTCGGCACAGGAGATCGACCTCTACCGGCGGGACAAGTACGCCGACACGATGTGAGCGAGGCGGTGCGAGGGCACCGGGGTCGGTCGAGGCGTCGGTTCAGCGGTCGGTCGAGGCGTCGTGGCCGCCGATTCGCGCCCCGCACTCCGGACAGATATCGTCGGCACGGGAGTCGGAGAGGTCGCACTCGGGACAGCGATCGCAGGCTGATTCGCCCGCACGAGCGCGTCTCTCCGAGGCGATAATAAATGCGACGGCGGTTCCTCGGTCTCTCGACGCCCGAAAGGTTTCGAATCGTAACCCCTTTTGAGGCGGTGGGCGGCGATCCGGTGTGAGCAACGCGACCGACGGGGCGAGTCGCTCGCAGTTCTGGGCGCTCTACCTCACCCGATTCGCGGAGGGATTCGGGTTCATTACGCTCATCACCCTGTTGGGGACGTACATCAACACGCTCGACCCGCAGGCGACGACGGTGCTGGGCGTCACCGTCTCGGCCGGGTTCGTCATCGGGATGTACACCACGGGATTCACGCTCGCGCAGACGGTCGCGGTCGTTCCGCTGGCGTGGGCCGGCGACCGATACGACAAGCGCACCGTCCTCCTGGCCGTGCTGGCGGTCGGTGCCGGCGTGTACGCGCTGTTCCCGCTCGTCGACTCCTCCGGTTCGTTCATCCTCGTCCGCGCCCTTCAGGGGTTCGCGGTCACCGGCGCGGGGCTGATGACGCTGTCGCTGGTCGGACAGATCGCCGACGTGGGCTCCCGCGCCGAAAAGATCGGGAAGGCGAACGCCGCCTCCTTCGCGGCCTCCATCGTCGGCTCGCTGTCGGCCGGGGGGATCTACGACGCGGTCGGTTTCGGTCCGATTTTCACGATCATCACGGTGCTGATGGTCGCGGCGTGGAGTGTCACCTGGGCCGTCCTCGACGAGGACGACACGCGCGTCGAGGGGTTCCCGTTCTCGGATCTCGCCGTCAGCCGCCGGATCCTCACGATGACGGGCTTCCGCGCCCAGTACGCCTTCGCCGTGACGATGGTTCGGACGTGGGTTCCGATCTACGTCAGCACGGAGATGGCCGCCGGCGGCCTCGGCGTCACCGGTATCGCCATCGGCGTCACCGTCACCGCCGAGAAGGCGACGAACATGGTCGGGCAGCTGTTCACCGGCCGGCTCTCGGACGCCTACGGGCGGTCGCTGTTCGTCTTCGCCGGCGGCGGCGCTTACGGGGCGATCGCGATGGGGATCCCGTTTTCGGCCGCCATCGGAACCGCGGTCGGCGCCGGCGTGACGCTCCCGATCCTCGGTGAGTTGCCGCCCGCGTACCTCCCGCTGGTCGCCTTCTCGGGGCTGCTCGGCGTCGCCGACTCCTTCCGCGAGCCGGCGAGCATGGCGCTGTTCGCGGACGAGGGGACCGACGACGGCAGCGTCGCATCCAGCTTCGGCATCCGCGAACTGGTGTGGCGCCCCGGATCCGTGGCCGGACCCCTCATCGCCGGCTGGCTGATGGTCGAGGTGAGCATGGGCTCCGTCTTCTACGTCGGCGGCGCGTTCGCGATCACCGGCGTCCTCACGTTCCTCGCGATCCTCGCCAACGAACACGGGCGCGCTGCGCTGACGGCGTGGTAGGACGCCTCGCGACTCGACCAGAGCACCGCAACTGTTCACCTCCGACGAAGTGGAACGCCTCGATCGGAGGGTCGCGCGTCTCCTCGCCGTCGCCTTGACGGAGCGGTCCCGTTCGCTCGCCGGGGTGGCGATCCCGGTGCGCCCTCGCCCCCGCTTCAGGCCTCGTGCCCCTGCGCCGCGAGCGCGTCCTCCAGCGCGGCGAGGACGTACTCGACGTTCTTCGGCCGGGCGGAGTAGCCCATACAGCCGATCCGCCAGATGTCGCCCTCCAGGTCGCCGAGGCCCGAGGCGATCTCCAGGTCGTACTCGTCGAGGAGGCCGTCGATGACGGCCCCGTCGTCGACGCCGTCAGGTACCTGTACCGCGTTCAGGCTCGGGAGCCAGTACTCGTCGGGGGCGTTCATCTCGAGGCCCAGGTTCTGAAGACCAGCCTTCAGGTCACCGGCGACCGATCTGTGGCGGGCCCATCGCGACTCGATCCCCTCCTCGGCGACGAGGCGGAGCGCCTCGCGGAGCGCGTACACGTTCGTGATCGGCGCGGTGTGGTGGTACGAGCGGTCGTCGCCCCAGTACCCCTCGAGCAGCGAGAGGTCGAGGTACCACGACCGAGGGCGCTCCTCGCGGTCCAGCACCTTGTCCATCGCGCGGTCGTTGAGGGTGAGCGGGCTCGCGCCGGGCGGACACGAGAGGCACTTCTGCGGACCGGAGTAGGCCACGTCGACGTCCCACTCGTCGACGCGCATCTCGACGCCGCCGAGCGAGGTGACGCAGTCGGCTATCACGAACGCGTCGTGGTCGTGCGCGATGTCGGTCAGCTCGGGGACGTTCGGCTGGAGGACGCCCGTCGACGTCTCCGCGTGGACGAACCCGAACACGTCCGGCTGGTGCGCGTCGAACGCGCGCTCGACGTCGACGGGGTCGAGGGGGTCGCCCCACGGCGCCGACACCTCGACGACCTCGCCGCCCGCGCGCTCGGCCATCGACTTCATCCGCCCGCCGAAGTAGCCGTTCGTCGGGACGAGCATCGTGTCGCCCGGCTCGACCAGGTTGCCGATGGCGGCCTCCATCGACGCCGACCCGGTCCCCGAGACCGGGATCGTCCACCGGTTGTCCGTCCGGAAGGTGTACCGCAGCAGCTCCTGGACCTCGTCCATGATCTCGACGAACGAGGGGTCGAGGTGGCCGACCAGCGGCGTGCTCATCGCCTTCAGGACGCGCGGGTGGACGTCGCTCGGACCGGGGCCCATCAGCGTGCGGTCCGGCGGCGTCAGCTCCCCGACCTCGGGCGCTCGCTCGTCGGCGTCGCGTTCGGTGCGGGCGTTCGACATACGTCGGATCGGGACGAGCGGCGTGAAAAGTCCGACGGAACCGGGGACGTTCGGCGCGAAACGGCCCCGCTCGTCGAGCGAGGCCCGTCGCGCGTCGGCAGGGAGCGCCGTCTGCGAGCCGGTTCCCCTCCGCGAATCCGGGGCACCTAAACCGCCGCGCCGCGTACCCGCTCGCATGTCCGACCCGGCGCGTGGATCGACCTCCGATCAGGACCTCCAAACGGTCCTCGATCGGATGGCAGACGGGTTTTTCGCCCTCGACTCGGGCTGGACGGTCACGTACGCGAACGAGGAAGGGCGTCGGATCCTCCGAGCCGCGATGAGCGACGACGCGGTCGGCCCGACGGGATCGGTCGAGGGGTGCCACCTCTGGGACTCGATCCCCGGATCCGCCGACACGGAGTTCCACGACGAGTACCACCGGGCCATGACGACCCAGGAGCCCGTCTCGTTCGACTCGTACTACGAGCCGTTAGACACCTGGTTCGAGGCGCGCGTCTTCCCGTCCGACAGCGGCCTCTCCGTCTATCTCCGCGACGTCACCGACCGCCGCGAGCTGGAGCAGCGGCAGGAGGAGAGTCTCCGCGCCATCCAACGGCTCTACGCGGTCTCGTCCGACCACGACCGCACGTTCGAGCAGAAGGTCGAGGCCATCCTGGCGCTCGGCTGCGAGTACCTCGACGTGCCGAACGGCTTTCTCACTCGGATCGAAGACGCGACGCAACACGTGGAGGTGTCGCACGCCGAACACCCCCTGTTACAGCCGGGCGAGACCTGCCCGCTCGACGAGGCGTACTGTAAGCGGACCATCGAGCGCGACACGCTGTTGACGGTGGTCAACGCGACCGAAGAGGGGTGGGCAGGGGACCCCGCTCACGAGAACTTCGGGCTCGAGACGTACATCGGCGGGAAGGTCGAGGACGACGGCGATCGGTACGGGACGCTCTGTTTCGCCGCCACGACCCCGCGGGGCGAGCCGTTCACGGACACCCAGCGGACGTTCGTCGAGCTGCTGACGCGCTGGGTGAGCTACGAACTGGAGCGGCAGCGCGCGGCCGAGCGGCTCGAACGCGAGCGCGACCGGCTCGACGAGTTCGTGAGCGTCGTGAGCCACGACCTCCGGAACCCGATCACGGCCGCGAGGGGCCGGGTCGACCTCCTCGCGGAGGAGTCCGACAGCGAGCACGTCGAGCCGATCCGGCGGTCGCTCTCGCGGATGGAGACGCTCATCGAGGACCTGCTCGCGCTGGCGCGCGAGGGGAACGCCGTCGACGACCCGGAGCCGGTCGACCTCGTCGCCCTCGCGACCGCCGCCTGGGAGACGACCGACAAGCGAGGCGGCACGCTCGGGGCGACCGTCGAGGAACTCGAGGTTCTGGCCGACGAGGCGCGGCTCCGACAGCTGTTGGAGAACCTGTTCCGAAACGCCGTCGAACACGGCGGCGACGACGTGACCGTCACCGTCGGGCCGCTCGCCGACGGCGACGGGTTCTACGTGAGTGACGACGGACCGGGAATCCCCGAAGACGACCGCGAGCGGGTGTTCGAGACCGGGTTCACGACGGCGACGGACGGAACGGGGTTCGGCCTGAACATCGTCGCGGAGATCGCCGAGGCGCACGGCTGGGACGTGCGCGCGGTCGAGTCGGAGGAGGGCGGCGCCCGGTTCGAGATCACCGGCGTCGAGTCGGCCTGACCCCGCCCCGCGTCACCAGCGACCCGGTCGCGACGCGGGAGTTCACTCGGCGTCGACGAAGTCCGGTTCCGTCCGCTTCTCGTCGCGTTCCTCGACGAGGTGGTCGACGAACTCGTCGAGGTCCACGTCGCCGCGCTGGTTCTCGAAGCGGTCGCGCACCGAGACCGTGCCCGCCTCCTGCTCGTCGTCCCCCACGATCACCATGTACGGGAGGCGGTCGTCGTGGCCCGCGCGGATCTTCCGGCCGACGGTCCAGTCGCGGTCCTCGACCTCGACGCGGAAGCCCGCGTCTTCGAGCTCGTTTTTCACGCGGTGGGCGTAGCCGAGCGTCTCGTCGGAGACGGGGAGGATCCGGACCTGCTCCGGCGCGAGCCACAGCGGGAAGTTGCCGTCGAAGTGCTCGATGAGGACCATGAAGAAGCGCTCGTAGCTGCCGTACAGCGCCCGGTGGATCATCACGGGCTGGTGGTCCTCGTTGTCCTCGCCCGTGTAGGTGAGGTCGAACCGGTCGGGCATGTTGAAGTCCAGTTGGACGGTGGGCCCGTCCCAGACGCGGCCCAGCGCGTCCTCGAAGCCGAAGTCGATCTTCGGGCCGTAGAAGGCGCCGTCGCCGGGCTCGACGTCGTAGTCGTAGCCGCCCGACTCAAGCACGTCGCGGAGCTGCTCCTCGGCGGACTCCCAGATCTCGTCGCCGCCGACGGACTTGTCGGGACGGGTCGCGAGGGCGACCTCGACCTCTAAGTCGAGCGTCTCGACGACCTCGAATATCATCTCGATCACCGACTCGATCTCTTGCCGGATCTGGTCGGGACGGACGAACAGGTGGCCGTCGTCGATGGTGAACGACCAGACGCGCGACAGGCCGGAGAGCTCGCCGCGCTGCTCTTTCCGGTACACCTTCCCGTTCTCGAAGTAGCGCTGCGGGAGGTCGCGGTACGACCACGACTGCTGGTCGAAGATCGTCGCGTGGCCCGGGCAGTTCATCGGCTTCAGCCCGTACTCCTCGTCGTTGACGTCGAGGAGGAACATGTCGTCCTCGTAGTTCTCGTAGTGGCCCGACCGCTTCCACAGCTCCGTCCGGAACACGTGCGGGGTCTCGACCTCCTCGTAGCCGTTCTCGCGGTTGAGCTCGTTCGCGAACTCCGACAGCTCGCGCAGCACGGTCTTCCCCGGCGGGTGGTACAGCGGGAGGCCCGGCCCGGTCACGGTGGGGATCGAAAAGAGGTTCATCTCCTGGCCGATCTTTCGGTGGTCGCGCTCCTGGGCCTGCTCGCGCAGTTCGAGGTACTCCTCGAGGTCGGACTCGCTCGCGAAGGCGGTGCCGTACACCCGCGTCAGCGCCTCGTTCTCCTCGTCGCCGCGCCAGTAGGCGGCCGACACCTCCAGCAGGGTCGCGGCGCCGATCTCGCCGGTCGACTCGACGTGCGGGCCCTGACAGAGGTCCTCCCAGCCGTCTTGGACGTAGAAGGTGACCTCCTCGCCGTCGGCCTCCTCGTCGAGGATCTGGCGTTTGTACTCGTTGTCGGCGTAGATCTCTTTCGCCTCCTCGCGCGACCGGACCTCGCGCTCGATGTCGTAGTCGGCCGCGATGATCGCCGCCATCTCGTCCTCGATGGCGGCCAGGTCGTCCTCGTCGACGTCGACGTCCGTGACGTCGTAATAGAAGCCGTCGTCGGTCGGCGGGCCGATCGTCAGCGTCGCCTCGGGGTGGAGCCGCTGGAGCGCCTGCGCGAACACGTGGGCCGCGGAGTGACGCAACACCGTGAGGTACTCGTCCGACTGGTCGGTGACGATCTCGATCCGGTCCCCGTCGCCGACCTCGGCGTGCTTCTCGACGAGTTCGCCGTCGATCTTCCCCGCGACGGTGTCGCGACCGAGCCCGGGGCCGATCTCGAAGGCGACGTCCTCGACTGTCGACCCCGCCGGAACGGTCAGCGCTGATCCGTCCGGCAGGACGACCGTCACCTCGGCCTCCGCATCGGTCTCGCTCATACAGTGTCGCAGCCGGACGACCGGCATAAGTGTGTTCGATCCGCGGCGCGGAGTCACACGGTCGGACAGTCGCGGCGGTTCGCGACGGTCGCGGCGGTCCGCCGCGATCGTCCGCGCGATCCCACTTCCCGGCAAGCCGCGCCGCCGCTTCGGATCCCCGGATCCGGACGGAGCGATGGCAACACACAAATCCGGCGGCAACGTTTGCCGGCCTATGACCGATCATCGGGAGCCCCTGTCGTCGGTGTCGGAGACGATCGGGGAGACGCCGCTCGTCGCCGTCCACGACGCGCCGGACGCGGTGCCGGTGTACGCCAAGCTGGAGTCGTTCAACCCCGGCGCGAGCATCAAAGACCGGATCGGGAAGTACATGCTCGAACGCATGCTGGAGCGCGGCGACGTCGGCGAGGGCGGCACCGTGGTCGAGCCGACCGCGGGCAACACCGGGATCGGGATCGCCGTCGCGGCCGAGCAGCTGGGGCTGAACGCGATCTTCGTCGTCCCCGAGCGCTTCTCGGTCGAGAAACAGCAGCTCATGCGCGCGCTCGGCGCGGAGGTCGTGAACACGCCGAGCGAGGACGGGATGGGGCTCGCGATCGACCGCGCGCACGGGATCGCCGAGGAGCTCGACGACGCGGTCGTCCCCCAGCAGTTCTCGAACCCGCTCAACGCCGAGGCGCACTACGAGACGACGGCGCCCGAGATCGACGAGGCGCTCGACGGCGAGGTGGGCGCGGTCGTCGCCGGCTGCGGCACCGCCGGGACGCTGATGGGGATGGCCCGCTACTTCCGCGAGCAGGACCCGGACACCCACGTCGTCGCGGTCGAGCCCGCCGGCTCGGCGTACCGCGAGTTCCTCGGCGAGGACGTCGAGCACGAGGCGTACAAGACCGAGGGGATCGGCACGCACGACGTCGAGCGGAACGAGCTGTTCGATCCCGACCTCGTCGACGAGATCGCGGCGATCGACGACCGCGACGTCCACGAGGAGATGGGGCGGCTCGCGGCCGAGGAGGGCCACCTCGTCGCCTCCTCGTCGGCCGCGAACGCCATCGCGGCGAAGCGGGTCGCCCGCGACGTGCGCGACGGCGAGATCGACGCTCCGCACGACGCCGTCGTCACCGTCTTCCCCGACTCCTCCGAGCGCTACCTCTCGAAGGGCGTCTACCGGAGCTTCGAGGAGTGGGAAGGGTAGGCGGCGCGCCGATCGCCCGCGGCGGCGCCGGCCTCAACCCGATCGGCGCTATCCGCGTAGCCGACCGTGTTCGACCTTGATACAGCGGTCCTGGACCACGTCGATCCCGTCGGCCTCGGCGGCCGCGGCCGCCTCGTCGTGGCTGATTCCCAGTTGGAGCCAGGCCGCACCAGCGTCGCCGCGCGCCGCGTGCCGCTCGCGGACGGCGTCGAGTATCTCCGGGACCTCGTCGCTCGGCCGGAACACGTCCACGAGGTCGATCGGGCCTTCGACGTCGCCGATCGCGTCGTACGCCGGTTCACCGAGGATCTCGTCGGCGAACGGGTTCACCGGAATCACCCGGTAACCCCGCTTCTGGAGGTAGGCCGGCACGTCGTGCGCGGCCTTTCCGGGAGTCGTCGAACAGCCGACGACCGCTATCGTCTCGGCGTCGAGCAGTCGGTCGAGCCCCGCGTCGTCGGTGATTGGCATGGTTCCCGCTTCGATCGCGAGGCGATTAAACGGATCCCCCGATCGTCGCGGCGAGGAGGTGGAGGGGTTTCACTGACCGCGATCAGGGGAGACGGATCTCGGGCTCCGCGTCCTCGTGGACGGTGACGATCCCGTCGAACAGCTGTTTGAGCGTGTTCATCGCCTGATCCTCGTGGGCCGTCGAGTCGATGCTGAACAGCCCGAGGCCGTCGACGCTCTGGACCCGGCCGGTGAACACGTGGAGGAACCGGAACACGGTCTGGAGGTCGGCGTACATCAGCAGCGTCGACAGCGAGTGGACCATCACGCGGTTCCGCTCGATACCGCGGTCCCCGAACGCCTGGAGGAACTCGGAGAGCTTGATCCCGATCCCCGTCATGTCCACCGGGGAGGAGGCGTACTTGATCCGGTCAGACTCGCGCGCGTCGCCGCCCTGCTGGCGGGTGACGCAGTCGACGACCGCGACGGGTTTCCCCTCGTATGGCGTCCGCTTCTCGTAGTCGCGGAGCACCCGGTCGGCGCCGTCCTTCGTGGTGACGACGATGGCGCCCTCGTCGCGGTCCGTCCCCGCGGCGAGCGTGTCCATCATGATCGATCGCTTCCCGCTGAGCGGCGGCCCGGTCAACAGAATGTTGGTCCCGGGTTCGACCTCGGCGTCGAAGTGTGGCGTCAGCTCATACATGGACGCACCTCGAAGGCGACGACACCGGCGCGAACCACTCGTTCGGCTGGAAGGCCGTACGACCAGAACTCATCTACTACCGAAACATGCCCGCTCCGAATAATATTCTTTTTGATCGGCCCTTGCGAGGCGACGGCGCGCCTCGGCGCGGCGGTGGGCCCGATCAGCCGCCGGATTCGGGCGCCGACCCGAGACCGCACGCCGCCGGATCGCGGGGACGTGTCACGTGGACGTGTCACGTCCTCGAATCGATCGATCGTCGTCGCCGGCGCGGAACCGACGGACTGCGGGGCGGGGATTTCGAATCGCGGGACTTAACACCTGCTTAGGAGTAACGGGAACCGAGGGCGCTTAGCTCAGTTTGGACAGAGTGCTTGGCTTCGGACCAAGTTGCCACGGGTTCAAATCCTGTAGCGCCCATGATTCCTCGACGGACGGAGCGAGGGGCTACATCCGGCCCGAATGTTCTGAACGAGACCGCGGCGAGCTCTGCGGCTCGATCGTAGGAGGTCGTACTCCGAATGCTGATTGCCACGTGGCTGACTGCTCGTTTTCTCCGGGCCGCACCGTTACCCCCACCTTCTTGAGCCGGTGATGACATCGTAGCCTCATGGCAAGCGCGGCGTCACCGCTCTCGGAACCGCGTGTGTTGGCGCACGCGAAGCGCCGCCTGTTCCCCGACGACGCCGACGACGGGTACGCAGTCGTCGATACCCAGTTCTCCTCCGACCAGTGGCTCGCCAACGAGTCCGTCGATCCGAATGTCACGGACGAGCTGGCGCCCTTCAACCACGTCCGCGTCGGCTCTGGATACCCGGATCTCGTCGGTGTGCGGCTGCTGAGCGACGAGTTACTGGCCGTGGACCGCCTCGGCGACGACCCACCGCTGATGGTCGTCGAAGCGAAGGGCCACACGAATCGGAGCGACGCCGACGTCGAGCGCGGAATCGTCCAGGCGTACGACCGGCTCCACGAAGCGAACGCCGCGTACGTTGCCGCGCCGGCGAACGCCGTCTCCCAGTCCGCCCGGACGCTCGCTCGTGAGTTGAACGTCGGTATCCTCGGCGTCACTCCCGACGGCACCGTCGATCCGGTCGAGACCCCGCGCGTCGTCGGGAACCGAACGACGACGGAGACGACGGCCATCCGATTCCAGGCCGGTGCCCAGGGCGTCGCCGGCAAGTCGTTCGGCCTCAACCACCCGAAGAACTACCTCGCGTATCCGCTCGCCGTCTCCCACGACCGGGACACGGAAGAGATCCTCGCGGAGCACGTCGTGCGCGCCACCGACGACGCCAGAACCGGGGCGGCCTTTCTGAACCTCATCGACGACCGACCCGCCCCGACTCGACTGACTCCCCTCGGCCGGGAGGTCGTCCGGTTCGCGCTGCGGGAGTACGGGTCGGTCGCGGACGCACTGCGAGCGTTCGACGACTGGAAGCGCTCTCGGGAGCGCTTCTGCGACCTGGCGCCGAAGTGGGGCATGCTCACCAGACGCGTCGTCTACGACTATCCGGCGACGCAGCTCCTCGTCGAGGAGCTCCAGCACATACACGAGGACGGGATCGGCGAGCCGAGTCTCCCGGACGTCGTCGAGTACCTCCACGCGCTACACCCGTCGTTCACGGTCGAACTGTTCGTCCGCGGGGACGACGACGTCCGGAGCCGCGTCCTGAACGCCGACGGGGAGCTACAGCGCGAGCCCCTCACCGACGGGGAGGTCTACCACTCACCCACCGTGTTCCAGCTGAAGGCCGTGCTGTATCACGCCGGAATCCTCACTTCACGGGGCGCGGAACCGTCGAATCTGGACCCGGCAAGCGACGTGTGGGCGTTACGCGAGTCGGTCTGATGTCGTCCCCGCTATCTTTTTGTGACTCGTCCGGGTCGCGGTAGTCGTGCCTATTCGGAGAGCGAAACCCGCGGAGACACTCTACGCGGAGGTCGCCGACCACGACCTCGTCGTGACTCCCGACGCCGCGCTGGCGAGCGCGATAAACCGCCGCCTCGACCGCCCCCACTTCGGAACGTTCGCGACCACGCCGCGCCGCCTCGCAGCCGGCCGGCGCGAACAGGCGGAGGACCGCCGCGCGTTCCTCGAGCTGGTCACCGAGACGGACCACGACTGGAAGGCGGTCGCGTACGCCGTCGGGAACGTCCTCCAGTGTTGGGAACACACGGGCCGCCTCGGCGCGATCTTGGAGTACGACGCCTACGTCGACGACGCGACCCGCGAGGTCGTGGAGGTGATGCGGAGCCTCCGCACGACGTCGAAGCGCCTCAGCGAGTACACGGTCGACGGGGATCGGTCCGTCGCCGTCGTCGGCCACGATCAGCTGACCGAACTGGAGCGGAGCGTCCTCCCGGAGGAGTTCGACCGCGTCGACCCCTTCACCGACGAGGCGTTCGACTACCCGCCCTTCCACGTCTTCGAGTCGGCGACCGACGTCGTCGCCGCGCTCCTCGACACGGTCTCGGCGCGCAACGCCGAGCACGTCGCCGTCGTCCTCGACGGCGGCGGGAAGTACTCCTCGCTCGTCGAGTCCGCGTTCGAGGCGGCGGACGTCCCCTTCTACGGCGGCCCGGGGTTCGCCGACGACCCGCACCACCGGGCGTTCGTCCGGCTCCTCCGGCTCTGTTTCCGGGGATCAGAGACGACCGTCGGCGACGCCGCCCCGGTCCTCTCGCAGCTGGGGATCGACGCGCCGATCGCCGACCGCGAGCGGCGCATAGAGGCGGTCGACGGACCGGGCGTGGCGTGGCTGCGCGCGTTCCGCGACGGCGTCGAGGACCGGACGTTCGCCGAGGCGCTCGACGCGTACGCGTCCGAGGCCGGCGTCGAACTGAGCCGGCTCGCCGAGGAGCTGCGGAGCCTAGGGCTCGCCGACGACCCCGTGACGGACGGCGCCGTCGACCGCCTCGCCTACTACCTCCAGACGTACGAGGTCCCGGTCGACAGGGACAACGAGGGCGTCCTCCTCGCCGACGCGAAGTCCTCCGCGTACGTCGACCGTCCCGTCGTCTTCCACCTCGGCATGGGCGAGGAGTGGACGCACTCGGCCCCCCAGCGGCCGTGGGTGGACGCCGAGGCGCAGTTCGACCGCTACGTCGGGAGCTTCCAGCGCCTGCTCCAGAGCGGCGACCGGCAGTACTACCTCGTCCAGGACGCGGCCGGCGGGGAGCCGATCACCCCCTGCCTGTATCTCGGCGACCTCCTCGACGAGGAGTTCGAGCGGTTCAGCGACCTCGACTCGGTCGAACACCGGCGGCGTCCGCGGTCGACGGGCGCGAGGTTCGAGCGCGAGTCGACGGGGGTCGACGCCGAGACCGTCGAGACGGTCAGCCAGTCGACGCTCAACAGCTACGTCAACAGCCCTCGAGACTACTGCTTCGGGCGGCTCCTCGAAACCCCCGACCGGGAGCGGTTCGTCGAGGGGACCCTCTTCCACGACTTCGCTGAGTTCTACGTGAACCACCCCGACGTCGTCGCGGCGGCCGACGCCGACGACCTCGTTGACGCCATGATCGCGGAAGCCGAGGCGTTCTTCTCGGCGGCCGACGAGCCGCTCCGCCGCCGGACGTACCGCATCGGTCTGGACCTGATAACGGAGTACCTCGACGAGGAGGGGCCGGCGTCCGACGACTTCCTCACGCCGGCGTCGGGGTGGGGGACCAACTTCTTCGCCGACTACTTCGACGAGCCCGTCGATTCCCCGCTCACCGAGCGCTGGTTCGAGGACGACGCCCTCGGCGTGAAGGGGAAGATCGACCTCGTGCGGTCGCCGACCGACCTGCTCGATTATAAGAGCGGGCGCAAGAAGCGACAGACGCAGGTCGTCAAGAGCGCGGCGCTCGACCCGCCGGCGGACGCGCCCGACTTCCAGGCCGCGCTGTACCTGACCTACTACCGGACGGTCCGTCCGGACGAGCGGCTGGAGTTCACGTTCTTCCACTTCCTCGAACCGATGGCCGACGCCGTCGCTGGCGACGTCGACCTCGACGACGCGCTCACGACCGTCACCTACCACCCGAACTCCTTCGACGAGTACGTCGGCTCCCGGGAGGCGTACGAGCGGCTGCTCGACGGGTACAACGACTGCCGAGAGACGTTCGAGGACCTCGGCTACGCCGCCTACTGGGAGATCGCGGCGTCGCTGACGTTCCCCGAGACGACGGACCGAGACGACCTGCGCGCCTCCGAGTTCGCGGCCGAGTTCACGGCCGCCGTCGACGCGGCGACGTCCGCGGAGGTCGACGCCGAGAAGGGCGCGGACCAGGCGGTCCGGGAGCTCAACGGGGTCCGCAAGCGGGCGTTCTTCCGCGAGGACCTGGACGCGTTCGAGTCGTTCGTCGACGAGCGCCTCGACGAGCTCAACGCCCGGCGGGCGGGCGAGGAGCGGTTCCCGGTCGACGGGCTCGCGGGCGAGCCGAACTACCGGCGCGTGGACAGCCGCGACCTGCTGTTAGAGGGCGACCGATGAGCGGGCCGACGCCGAACGACGCCCAGCGGGAGCTCATCGAGCGCACGGAGGGCTCGTACCTCGTCGACGCCGGCCCGGGCACGGGGAAGACGTTCGCGATCACCCGTCGCTACGGGACGATCGTCGACCGCCCCGACGTCGAACCGGCGGACGTACTCCTGGCGACGTTCACGCGGAGCGCAGCGACGGAGATGAAAGAGCGGATCGTCGACCACAGCGCGTACGGGCTGCGGGAGCTGGCCGACGCGCCCATCCGGACGTTCCACTCGCACTGCCACGAGATCCTTCGAGAACACGGGCACGCCGCCCCGACGCACCTCGGCCTCGACGAGCGGATCACGGGCTCGACGCGGATCGTCGAGGACGACCTGATCGAAGGCGAGCGGTTCCGCGAGTTCCTCGGCGGCTTCCGCGACGACCACCCGGAACACGCCGACTTCTATCGGGCGCTCTCCGCCCCCGGCGAGCTGCTCGACCTGATCGAGGAGCTCGCGTCGAAGGGGATCTTCCCGACGACGGACGGGTGGTACCGGGACGGCGAGTCCCACCTCGACGGGGAGTTCGAGGCGTTCGAAGCGCGGTTCGACGAGGCGAATCAACCCCGGAACGACGGCCGGAAACAGTCGAAGCTGCGCGAGGACCTGAGTCGGTTCGGTCGGGACAAGGCGTACCGCGCGGACGCGCCGTCGAAGTCGACGCTCCGGGGCGGCCGCGGGACGAAGCGGCTCGACGACGACGTGGCGCGGCAGGTCTTCTACGAGGAGCGCGACGGGCTCAAGGCGTTCGTCCACGACGTCTACGTCGAGTACCTGCGGTTCGCGCTGCGTCGCAACTACCTATCCTTCAGCTTCCTCCAGCTGTTCGCGTTCGTCCTCCTCTGCGAGGACGAGCGCGCCCGCGAGGCGGCGGCGTTCGAGTACGTCATGGTCGACGAGTTCCAGGACACGAGCGAGGTCCAGTTCAAGCTCGCGCTGCTGTTGTCCGGGACAGACAACTTCTGTGCGGTCGGCGACTGGAAGCAGAGCATCTACTCGTTCCAGTACGCGGACGTTGACAACATCTTGGAGTTCGAAGCGCGGCTGGAGCGGCTCGCCGCGGACCTCAACGACGACGCCGACCGAGTCCCGTTCGAGACGGCCGATCCGACCCGGATCGAACTGCGCGAGAACTACCGGTCGACGGAGTCGATCATCGACCTCTCCGAGCGGGCGATCGCGACGCCGGCGTCGAGCGGCGAGACGGTCGAGGCCCCCCTCGACGACGTCGTCGAACTCTCCGCGAACGCCGCCTTCGACAACACCGTCGTCGAGGGGATCCGCCACGAGGACGAACACGAGGCCGTCCTCTCGAAGGTCCAGGAGATAGTCGGTAACGACGACTACGCGGTCGAGGGCGAGGACGGCGAGCCGCGCCCGCCGGAGCACGGGGATATCGCGGTGTTCACGCGCACGCGGGACTACGGCCGAGAGCTGCTCGACATCGCCGCCGAGTACGAGTTCCCGATGGCGTACGACGGCGGGATCGAGCTGTTCCGGACCGATCCGGCGAAGCTGCTGCTCGCGTGGCTCCGGATCCTCGAATCGGACGCCGACCGCGGCTGGGCCGTGGTGCTCGAGCGGGTCGGGTACGCGTTCGACGAGATCGATCACGTGCTGGAGACGGAGTCGTACCCGACCGACACGGCGGAGTTCCGCGATTCGCTCCGCGAGTTGGAGTCGGTCGGCGCGGTGGCGCGCCGCGTCCTCGACCGGTACGGATTCACGGGCGACGTCGCGGACGTCCTCCTCCATGCGATCCAGTCGGTCCACGACTCGACGACGGTCACGCGCGGCGAGCTGATCCGGTTCATCGAGCGGGGCGTCGAGACCGGCAGCACGGTCGACGTCCGCGCGACCGCGGGCGACGACGCGGTGACCGTTCAAACGATTCACACGGCGAAGGGACTGGAGTATCCGATCGTCGTCATGGCGAACATGAACGAGGGGCGCTTCCCGCCGCGGACCGGCGGATCCAGCGTCATCGAGTACCGGGACCCGGTGGGACTCCGACAGCGGAAGCTGTACTCGGAGGAGGGCGCTCACCCGCACGTGTACGACAACTGGCGGCACGACGTCATCAGGCGCTGTCTGCCGCGCGAGTACGACGAGGAGCGCCGCCTGCTGTACGTCGCGGTGACGCGCGCGGAGAGCCACGTCGTGTTCGCGGCCGGTGAGGACCCGAACGCGTTCCTCGACGGGCTCCCGGTCGAGGTCGAAGCGATCGAGCCGCGCGTCGAGCCGGTCGACCGCGGCGACCCCGCCGACGCGGAGCTGCCGTTCGCGGTGACGGCGCCGGACGGGCCGGTCGGCCACACGCCGCACTCGCTGATGGACGAGACGGTGTTCGAGGCGGCCGGAGAGCGCCGGGAGGCCGGCCCAGATCACGAATCCGAACCGGAGACGCGGGGGACGGAGTTCGGCTCGCGCGTCCACGACTTCGCGGAGGCGTACGCGCTCGGCGACGACGTGACGCCGTCGAACGACCACGAGCGACGGGTCGTCGAGTTCGTCGACGGGCTGTCGGGCGAGCCCTACGTCGAGGAACCGGTCACGCTTCCGATCGAGGTCGACGACCGTCGGGTCACCGTCTCGGGGATCGCGGACCTCGTCCACGAGACGCCGGATCGGATCGAAGTCGTCGACTACAAGACGGACTCGACGCGGCGCGCCCAGTCGGAGTACGAAACGCAGCTCAGCGTCTACTACCACGTCCTCGACGAGTGGTTCGCGGGGAAGGAGGTCTCGACAAGTCTGTTCTACACGACGGACGGGACGCGCGAGCGGATCGAACCGCTCTCGCTCGAGGAGCTGCGCTCGCTCGTGCGAGCGACCGGGTCGGACGGTGACTGACCCCGACCGACGGAGGTGGATTTTTGCCGGCTCGAACCGGAGATCAGGTATGCTCGCTTCGCTCGGCCCGCCGACTCCGGTCGGGGCCGGCGACACAGACCGTCTCGAACCGCGGGGACGCGACGCGTGAGCGAAGACGCCCCCGCGACCGGCGCGACGTCGTCCGGAGCGCTGGACGCGTTCCGGCGGTTCTTCGCGTTGGAGCGGGACGTGCTCGTCCTGTCGGCCGCGATGTTCGCGTTCAGCCTGGGGTTCCAGATGACGAACCGGTTCCTCCCGGAGTACATGGTCGCGCTCGGCGCGTCGGGGTTCGTCGTCGGCCTGTTCGGCACGTTCGGCAACGTCATCTCGGCGCTGTACCCGTACCCGGGCGGCGCGGTCTCCGACCGGATCGGGTCGCGGTACGCGCTGACCGTCTTCGGACTGCTGTCGACCCTCGGCTTCGCCGTCTGGGTGGTCGCGCCGGGGATCGGTTCGGTCGCCGTCGCGGGCGTGACCGTCGAGCCGTGGGCGTGGATCTTCGTCGGCCTGACCCTCGCACAGGCGTGGAAGTCGTTCGGCCTCGGCGCGACGTTCGCGGTGGTCAAGCAGGCGACCGACCCCTCGCGGCTGGCCGCGGGGTTCGCCAGCACGGAGACGTTCCGGCGGACGGCGTTCCTCGTCGGCCCGGTGCTTGCCGCCGTCCTCATCGGCCTGCGTCCGGAGTTCACCGTCAGCTTCCGGTTCGTCCTCGGTGTCGCGGTGGTATTCGGCGTCCTCGGCACGCTCGTCCAGCACGTCCTCTACGACGCGAGCGGCGACAGTTTCGGCGACTCGTTCGCGGGGCTCGACCGGATTCGTCGGGACCTCCGCGAGATGCCCGAACCCCTCCGCCCGCTGCTCGTCGGCGACACGCTCGTGCGGTTCGCGAACGGGATGGTGTACGTGTTCTTCGTGCTGGTCGTCACCCGGTTCTTCGAGGTCGGGCTGGACGCGACCGTCGCGCTCGGGGGGTTCGCGTACGACGTGAGCCTCTCGTCGCAGGCGTTCTTCGGCTACCTCCTCGGCGTCGAGATGCTCGTCGCGTTGCTTATCATGGTCCCCGCGTCGAAGCTCGCGGAGCGGGTCGGGCTCAAGCCGGTCGTCGCGGTCGGCTTCGCCGTGTACGCCGTCTTCCCCGTCGTCCTGATCTACGCGCCGGCGCTGGCGGGCTCGGCGCTGCCGCTGTCCGCGGTGATGGTCGCCGTCTTCGCGTTCTCCGGCCTCCGGTTCGCGGGGCTGCCGTCGCACAAGGCGCTGATCGTCGGGCCGGCGGAGCGCGGCGCCGGCGGCCGCGTCACGGGGACGTACTACCTGCTCCGGAACACGATCGTGATCCCGAGCGCCGCGGTCGGCGGGTACCTGTGGGACTTCGTCAGCCCGGAGGTCGCGTTCACCGTCGCGGCCGTCATCGGCCTCGTCGGGACCGGCTACTTCCTCGCGTTCGGCCGGGAGTTCGAGGCGTACGCCTGAGTTCGAACGCGACCGTGCCGCTCGCACTCAGTCCGCCGGCTCGGGCGGGTCGCCGCCGTCGCCCGCGCCCCGCTGCCGCTCCGGGAGCGGCCCGTCGTACCCCTCGGGGACGTACGGGCACAGCGGGTCGCTGCCGGTCGGGTCGCCGGTGGCCGCGTACGCCCGGGACCGGCTCCCGCCGCAGACGTGCCGGTACTCGCAGGCGCCGCACTTCCCCGAGAAGCCGTCGGGGTCGCGGAGCGACTCGAAGAGGTCGGAGTCGCGGTAGACGTCGACGACCGACCGCTCGCGCACGTTCCCGGCCGACTCGGGGAGGAATCCGGACGGGTACACTTCGCCGGTGTGGCTCACGAACGCGAAGCCGCGCCCGGCCGTGATCCCGCCGCGGCGACCCGCGGCGCCGTCCGTCTCGCCGTCGCTCGCGCGTTCGATTCCGACGCGGCGGTAGAACGGCGCCTCCGTCGTCTTGACGCCGAACCGCTCCCCGTCGGACACCTCGTGGAGCCACGCCATCGCCTCCTCGGCGCGCTCGGGCGAGACGGGGTCGAGGACGCGGCCGCGACCCACCGGGACGAGGAAGAAGACGCTCCAGAGGACGGCGCCGAGCTCGCGGACGCGGTCGCGGACCGCGGGGAGGTCGTCGACCGTGTCCGCGCAGACGGTCGTGTTGACCTGAAGCGGGATTCCCGCGTCGCGGGCGGCGCGGGCGGCCGCGACGGTGTCCTCGAAGCTCTCCTCGCCGCGGAACGCGTCGTGGCGCTCGCGGGTCGAGCCGTCGAGGCTGAGCGCCATCCGCGCGATCCCGGCGTCCCCCAGCTCGCGGACGCGCTCGGGCGTGAGCGACCGCGTCCCGCTCGGCGTGATCGTCGTCCGGAGGCCGAGGTCGTCGCCGTGCGCGACCAGCTCCGTGAGGTCGTCGCGGGCGAGCGGGTCGCCCCCGGAGAGGACGACGAGCTGCCCCTCCCCGAACGCGGCGGCGTCCTCCAGCAGTCGCTTCCCCTCCGCGGTCGTCAGTTCGTCCGGGTGCCGCTCCGGGCGCGCGTCGGCCCGGCAGTGGCGACAGGCGAGCCCGCAGGCCTGCGTGACCTCCCAGACGAGGACCAGCGGCCGCCGGTCCGTGTCGAGGTCGTCGAACATCGCTCGCGTACCGATACGACCCCGAGCCGTTTGGGGTCGTTCCCGAACGTGTTCACCCGCCCTCTCGGTGCGCGGAGTCGTCAGGGTCGATCAGGGGTTCGACGCGCTCCCGGGCGACGGATCGGTCGCGCCGGGGTCGCCGGCCGGGGTCCCTTCGTCCGTCGACACACCGTCGCCGTCGTCGGCCGGCCAGACCGCCGTGACGACCGCGTCGGTCGCGTCGGTCTCGACCGCGGCGTAGGCGTAGCCGCGGTCCGCCAGCCGCGGGAAGAGGAACTGCGGCGTCCGGTCGTTGTACTGGACCAAGACGTCGCCGTCGCCGAGCGCCTCGACGCGTTCGAGCGTCTCGCGCAGCGGCTTCGGCGGCCCGAGGTTCCGCACGTCGAGGGAGACGGTCTCCCCGTCCGTCGGCGCGTCGGTCCGCTCGGTCACCGCCCGTTCGACCGCCGCCGGATCGCCGGGTTCTCGGCTCATATCCTGAGGGACGAACCTGATCCCCGGGTCGTTTGTGACGAACATGTTCCGACGGGCGCGGAGCCGAAGGTACTTCCACGCCGGCGCCGAACTCGCGCGCATGGCACAGGCACGCCTCCGCGTGACGATTCCCGACGGGCCGTGGGTCGGAGACGTCTCGCGGGAGTTCCCCGACGCGCGGTTCCAGGTGATGACTGCGACGCCCACCGACGGCGCCGGATTCGCGCTGGTCCGGATCACCGCGGACGAGACGGACCCGATCCTCGACGCGATCGACGACCACGAGACGATCACCCACTCGTCGGTGATGGCCGAGGACGACGGGATGGTCACCGTCCAGGTCGAGGCGCTCGTCCCGCTGCTTCAGGCCGTCGCCCAGCGGGCCGGAGTCCCCATCGAGATGCCGGTCGAGATCCGCGACGGGATCGCCCGCGTCGACGTCACGGGCGACCACGAGCGCGTCGCGAAGTTCGGCGACGCCCTCCGCGACGTCGGCGCGGAGTTCGAGGTCGAGTACGTCCAACAGCGCGTGAACCCGGGAGGGTCCCTCACCGAGCGCCAGCGCGAGGTCCTCTTCGAGGCGGTCGACCGCGGCTACTACGACGTCCCCCGCGAGTGTACGCTCACCGAGGTGGCCGAGCACGTCGGCATCGCCAAGTCGACCTGTAGCGAGGTGCTCCAACGCGTCGAGCGCACCGTCGTCCGCGAGTTCGTCGACGACCTCCCGCGCCGCCCGGTCGACTTCGAGTCGCCCGAGGACGACGGTATCGAGCGGATCCAGTAACGCGGTCGGAGTCGATCACCGTCGGACGCGACCGACCCCCCTCAGAGCCGACGGCGACGGACCAGCCTCGCGGCAACCGCGACGGGGACCACGCACCACGCGCCGAGCGCGGCCGCGAGGGAGACGGTCGAGAGGCCGCTGCCGGCGAGGACGGCCGTGAACCCGCCGCCGGCGGTGGTGCCGAGCCCGCTCAACACGAACACGCGGAACGCGCTCACCGGGTTCGACAGCACCAGCGCCGAGAGCGCGGCGTCCGACGGCTCGGCGGCCGCGACGATCCCGAGCGCGAGCAGGTCGTGGACCAGCACGAACCACACCCACGCGAGCAGCGCCGCGCCGAGCGCGTGGGTCTTCTCGCGGGCGACGGTCGACAGCAGCAGCGCGACCGCGAGGAACGCGGCCCCGACGGCGAGCGTCCCGCCGAGGAACCCGAGGAACGCGGAGAGCGAACCCGTCCCGAACTCGCGGACTATCAGGGCGCCGCTGAAGCCGAACCCGAGCAGCGTCGCGCCCGCCAGCACCGCCAGCCGGCCGAGGTACGTGCCGGCGACGACCTCGCTCCGGCGGACCGGCAGCGAGAACACGACCGCGAGCCACCCCTCGTCCTCGCGGCCGACGATCGCGTCGTAGCCGAGCGCGAGCGCCGCGAGCGGGACGAGGTAGGCCGCGAGGCTCGTCAGCGACGCGACGACGCGCTCGGCGCCCGCGGGCCCGACGGCGGAGCCGCTGAACGTCAGGACCGTCCCGCCGAAGACGACGAACAGCCCGGTCAGCGCGAGCGCCCACCGGCTCCGGACCGCCAGCCGGTACTCCGTGACGGCGACGACGAACACGTGTCGGAGCGCCTCGCGGGCGCCGCCGCTCGTCGCGGTCTCGGCCGCGTCGACGGTCGCCGTCGACTCCGACTCGGTCGCGTCGACCTCGCTCTCGCCGTCGAGCGCGCCGACCGCGGCCGTCGCGTCAGGGTGGCCGCCGTCGGGACGAGTCTCCGCTTCCCCCCGCTCCTCGGCGGACCGCTCGCACGGATCGCTCACGGCGCCACCTCCTCGGTGTCGGTCCGCGCGCCGCGCGCGGCGTCGTCTCCGATCGCCCGGCGGAACGCGGCCCGGAGATCGCCGCGACCGCGCCCGGAACGGGCAGCCGCTTCGCCGTCGCCCGTCTCGGGATCTCCCGCGTCCGCCCCGGCGGCGAGTTCGTCGACCGGGCCCGCCGCGCGCACCCGCCCGTCGTGGAGGACGGCCGCGCGGTCGCAGAGCCGCTCGACCTCGGGGAGGACGTGCGAGCAGAACACCACCGTCGCGTCGGTCTCCGCGGTGATATCCTCGACGATGGCGTGGAACTCGTCGACGCCGCGGGGGTCGAGCCCGGCCGTCGGCTCGTCGAGGACGAGCACGTCCGGATCCGGGAGCAGCACCGTCGCCAGCCCGAGCCGGCGCTGCATGCCGTTCGAGTAGCCCGAGACGCGGCGATCGGCCTCGTCCGCGGTCAGCCCGACGCGCTCGATCGCCTCGGCGATCCGCTCGTCCTTCGGGAGGCCGCGGATCGCCCGGTGTACCCCCAACGCCTCCCGGCCGGTGAGCCCGTCCGGGAAGCCGACGTGTTCGGGGAGGTAGCCGACGCGCCGGCGGACCCGTCGCCCGTCCTCGGTCACGTCGGTGCCGCCGACGCTCACCGTCCCGGCGTCCGGCCGGTCGTGACCGACGAGCAGCCGGAACAGCGTCGACTTGCCCGCGCCGTTGGTACCGATGATCCCGAACGTCGAGCCGCTCGGGACCGACAGCGAGAGCCCGTCGAGGGCGGTCACGTCCCCGTACGTCTTCCGCACGTCGGTCGCGTCGATTCTCATGGTGTGTCCTCCGTGTCCGCGGTTCGGTTCGCGGCGCGGGTCGCCTCGCCGCCGGTGTCGCTCCCGCTCGTTCCGGACCCGGTCGGCTCGTAGGCCCGCCAGTCGTGGTTCGGCTCGACGAGCGGGTGGCGGTCGACCACGCCGGGCGTCTCGATCACCGGGAAGGAGCTCTCGGCCATCCGCACCGCCTCGAACGCCGGGCTGTTCGCGAACGCCGCGGCCTGCGGGTGGTCGGCCACGAGGTTCTCGACGACGCCGATCGGTCGGTGTCGGATCTCGCTCACGCCGTCGCCGTCCCGGTCGACGACCCGCGCGCCGGACCAGTAGTTGCCGCGGTCGGTGCCGTTCCACTCGACGAGCGAGTTCCGCGCCGTCTTGGCGGCCCGGTCGTTGCGGACGAAGCTGTTGCCCGCCACCACCGCGTTGTTGCTCTCGGCGGCGCTGTGGATCCCGATCTCGTTGCGGTAGATCAGGTTGCCGACGAGCCGGTTCCCCTGCGCGTTGTAGAGGTACAGTCCGTTCCGGTTCGCGACGAGGTGGTTCCCGGCGATCGTCGAGTCCTCGATGTCCTTCGCCAAGATCCCGTGCCCGCTGGTGCCGTTGCTGCGCAGGGCGGTGTTGTTGCGAACGGTCAGGCCCTCGCTCACCATCAGCGCGTAGCCGACGCCGTTGTCGGCGGCGACGTTGTCGACGAGGCGGTTGTCGTCCGAGTACATGTAGTGGACGCCGTACCGGGTGTGGCGGATCGTGTTGCCCTCGGCGAGCACGTTCGTCGCCCACGAGAAGTAGATCCCGTCGCGGGTGTGGGCGATCTCGCTGTCGCGGATGACGGTCCCGTTCGTCTCGAACAGATGGATCCCGTTCCCGCGGTCGGTGACCGGGTACACGTCCCTCCGGCCGTCGATCCGCACGTTCTCGATGACGGCCCGGTCGGCGCTGTCGATCCAGATCCCGTACGCCGTGTCGGTGATCCGGACCGACTCGATCCGGGCGCGGTCGCCAGCGACGAAGACCCCGGCGTCCTCGGTGCCGAGGTCGCTGCCGGAGCCGCGGATCCACACGCCGGAGACGGTGACGTTGTCGCCGGCGACCGTGAGTACGCGCCCCTCGCCGCCGCCGTCGATCACCGCGCCGTCCTCGCCCGCGACGATCCGCAGGTCGTCGACGCTCGCGTTCACGCGCTCGTCGAACCGCCCGTCGAGGACGACCGTGTCGCCGGGCTCGGCGGCGTCGATCGCCGCCTGCGCGGAGGCGAACGACTCGCCGTCGACGGCGGCGGTCCCGTCGCGTTCGGGCGCGGTCACGCCGGTCGCGGCGAAGTCGGTCGCGACGGTGAGACCGGGCGCCCCGGACGCGGTCGTCGCGGCGGCCGCGGCACCCGCGTCCGCGGCGCCGTCTGCGAGATTTGCGAGTAGAGTGTCCTCGCTCTTGCAGGCTTCATTGGCCACTGCCCAGATACAACGACAGGTTC